>JBBSRD010000063.1:0-11563 GCA_038243415.1 Actinomycetales bacterium
CCGCCGCGTCTCGTCGCACGGGGCGCCGCCCCGTCTCAAGTCCGGGGCGCCGCCGTCCGATGGACGAGGCGTGACGGGTGCTGGGAGACGCGCGCGGGACGCGGTCGCGCGGGCCCGCTCCGACGGCGCGCGCCCGGCTCCCCGAGGGGAGCGCACCGCCTGGCTCGTCCTCGTCGTCGGCCTGGTGGTCTTCAGCGTGGGCGCCGTGGTGCGCGAGCCCGGGACGGACTCCCTGTTCCTCGACCTCGTCGTCTACGAGGCCGTCTACCTCGCTGGGGCCGTGCTGTGCTGGCGCAACCGGGCCGACCGCCGCAGCGACCGGACCGCGTGGCGCCTCGTGGCGCTCTACCTTCTGGCCAACGTCGTCGCCGACAGCTGGTACACCCTGGTGCTCACGCCGCTCGACGAGATGCCGTACCCCTCCCTCGCCGACGCCTTCTACCTGCTCGGCTACCTCCCGCTCGGAGCGAGCGTGGTGCTCATGATGAGGGCGAGGGTGCGACGCCTGCGCACGAGCATGTGGCTCGACGGGCTGGTGTCGGGCCTCGGCGCCGCCGGGCTCTCCGTGGCGATGGCCTGGACGACCCTCCTGGACGCCGAGGACGTCAACGCGGCGGCGGTCGTGGTCACCCTCGCCTACCCCCTCATGGACGTCGCCCTGCTCGTCGGCGTGCTGGCCTCCCTCGCCATCATCGGGCTGCGCCGCGACGCTGCGCCCCTGATGCTGGGCGCGGGCCTCGTGCTCCTCACGCTGGCCGACCTCGTGTACCTCGTGGTCAGCGCCCGCGACGCCTACGTCGTGGGCGGCCCCCTCGACCTCGGGTGGCTGCTGGCCGTGACCACCCTCGCCCTCGGTGGGCAGGGCGTCCTCCTCACGGGGGACGTCCGCGCCACCGGGCTGGTCGACGAGGCCCGGATCTCCTGGCGGGTGCTGGCGCTGCCGGGTCTCTCCCAGGTCGTGAGCGTCGCGCTGCTGGTGGCCGGCTGGGGCGAGCAGCTGCCGGTGGCCGCCGGGGTGTGCGCCGCGGCGTGCGTGGTCGTCGCGGTGGTCCGCACGATCGTCACCTTCCACGAGATCCGCGACCTCCCCGTCGTGCGCCAGCAGGCGAGGACGGACGAGCTCACCGGGCTGGCCAACCGGCGCGCCCTCCTCGAGCAGGGCAGCGCCCACCTCGGGGCGGCGGAGGGGGCGACGGTGACACCCTCGTCGCTGCTCATGCTCGACCTGGACGCCTTCAAGGAGATCAACGACTCCCTGGGCCACCACGCCGGGGACACGCTGCTCCAGCAGGTCGCCTGGCGGCTCTCCGGCGTGGTCACGGCTGCCCAGACGCTCTCCCGCCTCGGCGGCGACGAGTTCGCGGTGCTCGCACCTGGCGCCACCGCCGAGGACGGTCTGCGGCTCGCCGAGGCGATCACCGCGGCCCTGGACGAGCCGTTCGTCGTCGACGGCGTGAAGCTCCACGTGCGCGCGAGCATCGGGGTGGCCAGCGCGCCCGAGCCGGCGAGCACGCTGGCCGAGCTCATGCGGTGCGCCGACGTCGCGATGTACGAGGCCAAGCGGGCGCGGCTGCCCTTCGTCGCTTTCACGGGCGTCCAGGGCTCGGCGACCAGCGAGCGGCTGCGGACGACCGAGGAGCTCCGCGACGCGTTCGTCCGCGGCGAGCTGCTGGTCCACCTGCAGCCCCAGGTCGCCCTGGGCGGCGACCGCGACGCGGCGGGAGCGGCGGGTCCGCGCCCCGTGGTCGGGGTCGAGGCGCTGGTGCGCTGGCAGCACCCGACCCGGGGCCTGCTGGCCCCAGGAGCCTTCCTCGAGCACGTGGACCGCGCCGGCCTGCAGCGGGTCCTGGCGTCGACGGTGCTGGACCTGTCCCTGGCTGCGGCGGCGCGGTGGTGGGGCACGGGGCACGCGGTGCCGGTATCGGTGAACCTCTCGGCCGCCGACGTCATCGACCTCGACCTGCCCAGCGCGGTGCTCGCCGCCCTGGAGCGCCACGGCCTGCCGGCGACGGCGCTGACGGTGGAGCTCACCGAGGACGCGCTGATGCAGGACCCCGAGCGGGGCAGCGCGGTGCTGCAGGTCCTGCGCGACGCCGGGGTGGGGGTCTCCATCGACGACTACGGGACGGGCTACGCCTCGCTGGCGTACCTGCGCACGTTGCCGGCGGACGAGCTGAAGCTGGACCGGGCGTTCACCGCCGACGTGCTCACCGATCCCCGGGCGCGAGCCATCGTCAGCCACACGGCGGCCCTGGCGCACGACCTGGGCATGCACCTGGTGGCGGAGGGGATCGAGACCCAGGACGTCCTCGAGCAGCTCGCGGCGCTGGGCTGCGATCGCGGGCAGGGGTACCACATGGCACGGCCGATGCCTCTGGACGCGCTCCTCGGTTGGCTCGACGCGTCCGCGGCGGAGACCGTCACCCCCGCGGCGGCACCTGCGTCGTCGGGATCGCCGGGTCGCCCTTGGACAGCGCGAGACCCTCCCACGGGAGGGTCACCATGACCTCGCGCACGTGGTCGCGGATCGATCCGATGCTCGCGGGCTCGGCCACGCGCTCACCGCCGCGCAGGTAGGGCACCTGCATCGCCCGGTCCCCGTCGCGGCGCTCCGGCGCTCCTGCGGCGGAGACGACCTCCTCTGTGGCCGTACCGCTGGAGCGGTGGCGCCGCACCGCGACCTTCGCGCCGCCGTGGCTGCCCTTGGAGTCCGAGCGCTTGGCGACGGGGCGCCCGCCGGACTCCACGAGCTTGTAGACGAAGTCCGCCGTGGGGAACCCGGAGCCGGTCACCACCGACGTGCCCACCCCGTAGGAGTCCACGGGCGCGGTGGCCAGGGAGGCCAGCGCGTACTCGTCGAGGTCGCCGGAGATGACGATGCGGGTCCGCTCGTTGCCGAGCCCGTCCAGCTGGGCTCGGGCCTGGTGCGCCCACACCGAGAGGTCACCGGAGTCGATGCGGATCGCGCCGAGGCTCGGGCCCGCGACGGCCACTGCCCGCTCGATGCCGCGCGAGATGTCGTAGGTGTCGACCAGCAGGGTGGTCCCGGTGCCGAGCGCCGCGACCTGGGCCTCGAACGCCTCCTCCTCGGTGGCGTGCGCGAGCGTGAAGGAGTGCGCCGAGGTGCCCGAGGTCGGCACGCCCCAGCGCTGACCGGCCGCGAGGTTCGAGGTCGCCGAGAACCCCCCGAGGTAGGCGGCCCGCGCGGCGGCCACCGCGGCCTGCTCGTGGGCGCGCCGGCTGCCCATCTCCACGAGGGGACGGTGCCCCGCGGCCGAGGCCATGCGCGCCGCGGCGGAGGCGACGGCGCTGTCGTGGTTGAGGATCGAGAGCACCACGGTCTCGAGGAGGACCGCGTCGGCGAAGGAGCCGCGCACCGTCAGCACGGGGGAGCCGGGGAGGTAGAGGTCGCCCTCCGGGTAGCCGTCGACGTCGCCGGTGAAGCGGTAGGCGGCCAGGTGCTCGAGGGCGTCGTCGGCGAGCCCCGTCGTCGACCGGAGGTGCTCGATCGCCTCGCTGTCGAAGGTGAACGCCTCGATCGCCTGGAGCACCCGCTCGGTGCCGGCGACGATGCCGTAGCGGCGGCCACCCGGGAGGCGGCGCGCGAAGACCTCGAAGACGCTGGGCGTCTCGCTGGCCCCGCTGCGCAGGGCGGCGGCCAGCATCGTCAGCTCGTACTGGTCGGTCAGCATCGCGGTCGTCTCCACGGGGGTCACCGTAGAGGCCCCCGTCGCCCCCGACCCGTACGCTCTGCTCCCGTGAGAGGGCGTCCAGCGGTGCGTGGAGCACCAGCAACGGTGAGCCACCGTGAGGTCAGCGCGAGCGCCGCCCCGGCGGAGGCTCCCGTCCGCGCGCCCGAGGAGGAGCGCGCGGCGCTCACCACGCCCGCGGTGCCCTGGGTGACGCTGGTGTGGAACGACCCGGTGAACCTCATGAGCTACGTCGCCCACGTCTTCCGGACCTACTTCGGGCACAGCCGCGCCACGTCCGAGAAGCTCATGCGCCAGGTCCACGAGAACGGCCGCGCGGTGGTCTCCACCGGGACCCGCGAGGAGATGGAGCGCGACACCGAGGCGATGCACGGGTACGGCCTCTGGGCGACCTTCCGCAAGGACGACTGAGTGGCCACCCGGTTCACGCGCTCCCGACGCGGCATCACCGCCCGCCTGGACGCCGGCGAGCGCGAGGTGCTGCGCTCCCTCATGGGCGACGTCGCGGCGATGCTCGACCCCGGGCCCTCGGGCGCCCCCGACCCGGACGGCGCCGAGCAGGACCCTCTGGAGCTGATGCTCGGGATCACCGAGGAGGCGGTCCGCCCCGAGGACCCCGCGCTCGCGCGCCTGCTCCCCGACGCCAGCCGCGACGACGACGACGTGTCCGCGGAGTTCCGCCGCTACACCGAGGCGGGGCTGAGGGCGCGCAAGAGCCACGCCCTCCACGTGGCCGTGGCGACGCTGGTCGCCGCCGACGAGGCGGAGGCGGCGGCGGAGAAGCTGGCTGCCGAGCGGGACGCCGACGAGGCGGACGACGAGAACGCGGCGGCACCCCGGGGCCCTGCTGCGCCGGCGCTCGCGATCGTCGGGGCGCTGGCCCGCCGCGCAGGCACCGGCAGAGGAGCGTCCGCAGCGTCGCGCGCGGGCACCCTGGTGCTCGACGAGGCGCAGGCCACCGCGTGGATGACGGCTCTGAACGACGTGAGGCTCGTCGTGGCCGAGCGCATGGGCCTGCGCACCGACGAGGACGCGACGCGCGTGGCAGCGATCGCCTCGCGGCCCGGCGCGGCGTCGGGCGAGGAGGCCACGACCGTGTGGCTCGCCTCCGTCTACGACTTCCTCACGTGGCTGCAGGAGACGCTCGTGGGCGCCGTCGCCAGCGGCGGCTACCGGTGAGCGGGCCCTCCGTCCCGGGACCCCGCCCCGCGTCGCCAGCGGTGCCCAAGGGGGCTGACGCGCCGATCGGGGTCTTCGACTCGAGCCTCGGGGGCCTGACGGTGGCGCGCGCGATCCTCGACCAGCTCCCTCACGAGCCGATCCTCTACCTCGGGGACACCGCGCGGGCGCCCTACGGCCCCCGCCCCATCGCGCAGGTGCGGCGCCACGCCCTCGAGTGCCTCGACGAGCTGGTCGAGCGCGGGGTGAAGATGCTGGTGATCGCCTGCAACTCCGCGTCCGCCGCGGTGCTCGGCGACGCTCGCGAGCGCTACGCCGTACCCGTGGTCGAGGTGATCCGCCCCGCGGTCCGCCGCGCGGTGCGCTCGACGAGGAACGGCCGCGTCGGCGTCCTGTGCACGAGCGCGACGGCGACGTCGGGCGCCTACGACGACGCCTTCGCCGCCAACCCCGACCTCGAGGTGGTCACCCAGGCCGCCCCCCGCTTCGTGGAGTTCGTCGAGGCCGGGGTGACCGGGGGCGACGAGCTGCTGGCGGTGGCCCAGGAGTACCTCGCCCCCATGAAGGACGCGGGGGTGGACACCCTGGTCCTGGGCTGCACGCACTACCCGCTGCTGACCGGGATCATCTCCTACGTCATGGGGGAGGGCGTCTCGCTGGTCTCCTCCGCGGAGGAGACCGCGCAGGTGGTCTACCGCGAGCTGCGCTCGCGCGGCATCGCCCGCGACGACGCCGCCGCCCCGCCGGAGCACCACTTCCTCACCACCGGCGACCCGGAGACGTTCTCGCCGCTCGCCCAGAGGTTCCTGGGGGCCACGGGGGCCGCGATCCGGGCGGAGGCCCTGCGCGTCACCGCGTCGACCGGGACGATCCCGCGGGTCACCGCGCCGCTGGCGGGCGAGGCCGCTGCGCCGCTGCGGGGCGGCGGCCCCCGCCCGTGAGGCTCGTGCCCGTGGGGGTCTCCGGCTCCGTGCCCGGGCCGTCCTCACCGGCGTCGTGCTACCTGGTGGAGGCGGACACCGTCGTCGCTGCCGGCGACGGCATCGATGGTGAACCCCGGCGCACGTGGCGGGTCGTGCTCGACCTCGGCAGCGGCGCCTTCGGCCCCCTGCAGCGGTTCGCCGGCGTCGAGACCCTGGACGCGGTGGCGCTGAGCCACCTGCACGCCGACCACTGCCTGGACGTCACCGCGCTCCACGTCGCCGCCCACCACGGGCCGCTCCGCGAGGTCGTGGCCTCTCGCGGCCTCCCCGTCTGGGGGCCGGCCGGCGTCCGTGAGCGCATCAGCCGCGCGCACGACGCGGAGCCGGGCCGTCCCGAGGACCTCCCGGGCCCTCTGGCTTTCCACGAGTGGGTCGCGGGCGAGGCCGTGGGCGTCGGGCCGCTGACCCTCACCCCGGTCCCCGTCCACCACCCGGTGCCCGCGTTCGGGATCGCGGTGGTGGGCCCGTCGGAGAGCGGCGGGCGGAGCGTCACGCTCGCCTACACCGGCGACACCGACGCCGGGCCGGGCCTTGACGCGCTGGCCAGCGGCGCCGACGTGCTCCTCTGCGAGGCCACCGCGCTGTCCGTGGGAGCGGGCGGGCCGGACCTGTCGGGCATCCACCTCAGCGGCCGCGGTGCGGGGGAGACCGCCGCGCGGGCCGGCGTGGAGCGCCTCGTGCTCACCCACGTGCCCCCGTGGGCCGACGCCGCGGCGATCCTCGCCGAGGCCCGAGACGCCGCCGGCGACGCCTGCGCCGTGTCCCTCGCGGTGCCGGGCGAGGTCATCACCCTCTGACTGATCCCCTCTGACGTGGGGTGCGTGCACCTCAGCAGCGATGAGGGCTGCTGCCATGAGTCGCTCCCTGACCGTCCGCGACGTGCGCGACGAGGTCGTCGACGAGCTCTCCGCCCGCGCTGCGCGCAGCGGACGATCGCTGCAGGAGTACCTGCGGGCACGGTTGACCGGGCTGTCACAGACCGTCGACGCGGACGCCGTGTCGACCTGGGCGCAGGGCCTCCTCGCCGGTGAGGTCAGCGCCCCGCGCATCGTGCCCGTCGAGGTGAGCCACGTGCTGCGCCGCACGGAGAGGGAGGGCGACGTCTCGAGCGCCGTCACCGGGCTCGCACACCGGGATCTCCTCACGATGACGGTGGAGACCTTTCTTTCCCCACGCTCCCTGCGGTCAGCGCGTGCGGGAGCTGCGCCGCACGGTGACGGCGCATGACGCCTGGTACGTCGCCCTGGTCGAGGGCCTCAGCGTCCCGCTGGCCACGCTCGATCGACGCCTGACGCGGGCTCCCGGTCCTCGCTGCACGTTCCTGACCCCACCGGTCTGAGCGAGCGGGTCCCGAGCCTGCCGCCTCAGACCATGAGGTCGCGCCGCTCGAAGGCGGCGAGCCCGACCGCGGCGGCCACCGCCGTGAGCGCCGCGAGCAGGAGCAGACCGGCCGGGTCGAACCCCTCGGCCAGCGAGTCGCCGCCGAGGTACCACGACCACGGCGAGACGTCCGCCAGCCAGGCGGCTCCCCGCACGGTGGTGGCGAGGGCCTGGGCGACGTAGGAGGCGACGGCCAGGCCCGCCCCCGCGGCCAGCGCCACGGTCCGGCGCCCCGTCGCGGCCCCGACGGCCAGGGTCACCGTCCCGAGGGCGACGCCGAGGGCGACGCCGAGGGCGAGCAGCCCGGCGCTCGCAGCGAGCACGCGACCTGCTCCGACGTCCATCCCGGCGAGCGGCGCGGCGACGAGCACGGCCAGGGTGAGCGCGGCGACCACGACGACGAGCACCGCCCACAGGGACAGGAGCCGCTCGAGGTAGACCTGGCGGCGGCTGACCGGGGAGGTCAGTTCCAGCTCCAGGGTGGCGTCCTCCTCCGCCGCGGCGAGCACCTGGGCCCCGGACCCGACGGCGAGGACGAGCAGCAGGGCTGGAGCGACGAGCCCGTAGACGGTGGCGGCCAGGTAGCCCGCCGGTGTCGCGATCGCTGCCAGGCCCAGAGCCGCGACGAGCTGCTCCGGGAGGGCGGTCACGGAGGCGGCCATCACGTCGCCGTCGGCCCCGACCGACGGCCAGAAGGCGATGTAGAGCGCGGCCAGGGCGGCCACCACCACGGACCACAGCACCATCGCGCGGCGTCGCCGGCCCAGGACGGCCCGGACCACGGCGCCGGGCGGGGCGGCCCCGACGTCAGCGGCCATGGATGGTCCTCTCCTCGGGGGCGGGGGTGGTGCTCGGAGCGGGTGCGTGGTCGCGGTAGAGCTCCATGAACAGGTCCTCGAGCTCCCGGTCCTGCGCGGACCACCGGAGCATCTGGCGGGCGGCGGCGACCGTGAGCGGCGCCGTCGGTGCGGGCTCCTACGCTCGACCCATGCCAGACGCGAACCAGCCCGCCCCGGGTCAGAGCCCAGCCCGCCACGACGGCCGCACCCCCGACCAGCTGCGGGAGGTGTCGATCACCCGCCGCTACCTCGAGGCCGGTGAGGGCAGCGTGCTCGTCCGCTACGGGCGCACCACCGTGCTCTGCGTCGCGTCGCTGACCGAGGGCGTGCCCCGGTGGCGCAAGGGCAGCGGCAAGGGCTGGGTCACCGCCGAGTACGCCATGCTCCCGCGGGCCACGAGCACCCGGTCCGACCGCGAGTCCGTCCGCGGCAAGGTCGGCGGGCGCACCCACGAGATCAGCCGCCTGCTCGGGCGCTCCCTGCGGTCCGTCGTCGATCTCTCGGCGCTGGGCGAGAACACCGTCGTCCTCGACTGCGACGTCCGCCAGGCCGACGGCGGGACGCGCACCGCCGCCATCACCGGCGCCTACGTGGCGCTCGCCGACGCCTTCGCGCTCGGGCGCGAGCGCGGGTTCGTGCGCCGCGACCCGCTGAAGGACTCCGTCTCGGCGATCTCCGTCGGCATCGTCGACGGCCGGCCCGTGCTCGACCTCGACTACGTGGAGGACTCCACCGCCGGCACCGACATGAACGTCGTCGTCGCGGGGAACGGCTCGTTCATCGAGGTGCAGGGCACCGCCGAGGGAGCCCCGTTCGACCGCTCCGAGCTCGACGGGCTGCTGGACCTCGCGCTCGCCGGCTGCGCCACGCTGCGGAGCGCGCAGCGCGCCGCGCTCGACTCGTGAGGGCGAAGGTGGTGCTCGCCACCCGCAACGCCCACAAGGTCGACGAGGTGAGCGCCATCCTCGCGGCGGAGCTCGGCGAGGCGGTCGAGGTCGTCGCCATGGACGACCCCGCGGTCACCGCGATCCTCGGCGGCGAGCGGATCCCCGACGTCGTGGAGCACGAGGTGACCTTTGCCGGGAACGCGGCCCTCAAGGCCCACGCGGTCGCCGACGCCACGGGCCTGCCGGCGATCGCCGACGACTCCGGCATCAGCGTCGACGTGCTCGGCGGGGCGCCCGGGATCTTCTCCGCGCGCTGGGCCGGGCGCCACGGCGACGACGCAGCGAACCTCGCGCTCCTGCTGGCCCAGGTGGCCGAGGTGCCGGACGCCCACCGCGGCGCGGAGTTCGTGTGCGCCGCGGTGCTGGCGGTCCCCGGGTCCCCAGACGTCGTCGAGCACGGGCGCCTGCGCGGCACCCTGGAGAGGGAGCCGCGCGGCGAGGGGGGCTTCGGGTACGACCCCGCCCTGCGTCCCGAGGGGCACGAGCGCACGTGCGCCGAGCTCAGCGCGCAGGAGAAGCACGCGATCAGCCACCGGGGGCAGGCCTTCCGGGCGCTGGCCCCGGCCCTGCGCGCGGCGCTGGAGGTGGTCTGAGTGACGATCGGTGACGGCGGCTCCGGCATGGACGCCGCCGGGAGGGCCGCCGTGGTGAGAGGCCTCGCGTCGGTGGCGCTGGCCGCCGCGACGGAGGCGGCGGCGGACGGCGCGCCGGCGGGTCAGGCCGTCGAGGACGGTGAGGCACGGGCACGGCTGACGCTCATCCAGGTGCTGCGGGCCCACGGCACCGCGGACCCGGCCGTGGTCACCGAGGCGGCCGTCGAGGTCGCCAGGATGGTGGAGGAACCGGGCGCACGGCTGGGCACGGGTCTGGGCGCGGTGGACGCCGCCGACGAGGAGCCCCTGGAGGCGGCCGAGGCCGAGCGGGTGCGCCGAGCCCTCGGGGTTCCCGACCCGCTGGAGGAGCTGGCGGCAGCCCTGCGCGCCCGCGAGTGGCTGGAGCGCTTCGCCGCCGACCTCGCCCGGTGATCGGTGCGCCGCGCTCACAGCCAGGTGAGCGCGGCCCCGGGGGGGTGGGCCAGCGCCAGCGGCGCGTCGTCGAGGGAGACCACCAGCAGGCCGGCGATCGCCGAGGGGTCCGGCACGCTGGCGTCCACGTCGGGCAGCACCCCCGCGTGCTCACCGCCGAGCCGGTGAGCGCCGGCGCCGGCGATCACGGCCCTCACCCGGTCGCGGTCGGCCGGCTCGAGGTAGACGAGCGCGGCGGTGTGCGTCACCACGACCGTGGCGGGACCGGCGCCGGGAGCCAGCGCCTCCGCCGACGCCCTCGCCTCCTCGAGCAGGGGGCCCAGGTCCGTGACCATGTCCCCGGCGCGCACGTCGGGGCCGGCCGCGGCCGCCACCTCCAGCGCCGCTCCGAGCCGCTCGGCGCGCTCGACGTGCTCGGGCCAGACCAGGGCCTGCAGCCAGCGGCGGGCGTCCGGGTCGACGGGGTCGACCGGGTGCAGGTCGAGGCCCGCTCGCCAGGTGATCGCGGGGACCACGCTCGGCAGGGGCGCGGGCCCGGTGACCGTGCACGTCACGGTGACCGGGCCGTCGCGTCCCACCGTGTGGACCGCTCCGGCACCTGACGCGTCCTCGACCTCGTACCGGTAGCCCCACTCGTCGTAGAGCAGGCACAGGCCGGCGCTCGCGCCCACCTCCACGAGGGCCAGCGGACCAGGCGACCTCGCTGCCAGCGGGGCCAGCGCGGGAAGCAGCAGGGCGCACCGAGCCGCCTCGTTCGTCTGTGTGCGCCGGGTGCGGAGCACGTCCAGCACGAGCCCCGTGTGCTCCAGCGCCCACGTCAGCGCAGCCTCCGGGTCGCAGACGTCGACGCCGTGCCAGCGCATCGCGCCGAACAGGAGGTTCGGTTGGCGGCGGGGCCGGTCGACCTGCTGGAGCAGCCCGAGGACGCGCCGGTGGTCGGCGACGGCCAGCGCGAGCCGTTCGTAGGTCGGGGAGAGGCCGGGGGACTCCACGAGCGCCCAGCGCCGGTAGGTCTCCGCCGTCTCGTCAACGCCCCCGGGTGCCGGTCCGTCGTCGGTCATCGCGCCAGTGTGCTGGAGCCTCGGTCACGTCCTGCGTCTCGAGCGCAACACCGGCGCTCGACCGAAGGTGGTAGGACCTCCGCAGGCAGCGGCGCAGCGGGCGCAGCGCCCGAGGGGGAGACCATGGCCCAGCACGACCCGTCCGACGCCGCTACCTCCGACCCCGGCAGCCTCAGCCTCCACGAGCGCGCCGCAGCGATCGTCGCCGCCATGACCCCGGCGGAGAAGGCCGGCCAGCTGACCCAGTGGTTCGTCTTCGGCGAGGAGCCCGAGCAGGTGGCGACGGTCGAGGCCGCCATCGACCGCGGCGAGGTGGGCTCCCTGCTCTTCGTCACCGACCCCGCGGAGGTCAACCGGCTCCAGCGCCGGGTCGTGGCCGGCAACCGCCACGCCCTGCCGGCGCTCTTCGGCTACGACGTGGTCCACGGCCTGCGCACGA
>JBBSRD010000064.1:0-11477 GCA_038243415.1 Actinomycetales bacterium
GGCCGCGGGCTGGCCTCGCTGCTGTTCGCCGCGCTCACCGGCTACTGGCCCCACGGCTCCGCGGGGCCCGCCGGGGCGCAGCCGCACCCCGAGGGAGCCGCGGCGCCGCTGCACGTCCTCCTGCCCGACGTCCCCCGGGACCTCGACGCGCTCGTGAGCGCCGCCCTCTCGGGGACCGGGGCTGGCGGACCCACGCCGCAGACCCTGGCGGACTCCCTGCTCGGCGGCGGTGGCCCGCGGGCCCGTGCGTCGGTGGCGCCCGCGTCCGCCGAGCAGACCGGTCGCGCCGCCGACGGGCCCTCGGTGATCTCCCTGCCGGAGACCCGGCGGATCCCGGCCCGGGCCCGGCACTCACCGACCCCCGCAGCCGCGGAGCCCGTCGCCGCGGAGGGAGGGCTGCCCACCGGGTCGGGGAGCACGGCGCCGACGCCCTCTGCCGGCCCGGTGGTCTCTGCCTCGAGCACGGCGGGCACGGCGGGCACGGGCGGGGGAGGCCAGGCTCGGCGGGGCTCGCGGCGGGCAGCGCGCGAGGCGCGGACGGCCCTCGAGACCGAGGGCTCCCCGCGTCCGCCCGTGGCGGCTCAGGAGCCCGAGGGTGGTCGGCGGCACCCGGCTTCCTCCGAGCCGGTGCCCGAGGGCCCGCAGGAGGACGCCCGGGAGCCCATGACGCGTCTGCGCGAGGGCGTCGGATCCCTGGGCGTCGCCGCGGGAGCCGCCGCCGGCACCGCCCTGACGCGCTCCCGACGCGCCGTCCGTTCTGCCGTGGCGTCGTCCCCCCCGTCGAGCGGGTCCGCCCTGGAGCCCGGGCGCTCGTCCTCCGCGACCGGCGGGCCGCGGGCCGGCAGCGGTGGGACCGCTCCGTCGGCCGCGGGTGCTCGAAGGGCGGAAGCGGGCGAGACCAGCGGCATGCCGCTGATCGAGGAGATCGCCCGTGGCGACGCCCGCCGCGGGCTCTCCCCCCTGCGCGGCACGACGGCGGCCATCGCCCTGGCGCTCGTGGCCGTCCTGCTGATCGTCATCGGAATCATGGCTTTTCGCCAGGTTCCTACCTTGCAGAGCCTCAGCGACGCCGTCCTCGGAGGGAACCAGCGCATCACCGCACCCGCGCCGACGTCGTCCGGTGACGAGGGCGAGCCGGACGCCGAGCCCGAGGCGCCCGAGGTCGCTGCGGCCCCCGTCGTCTCCGGCGTACGGGCCCTGGACCCTCAGGGGGACGGCAGCGAGAACGACGACCTCGCCGGCAACGTGGTCGACGGCGATCCCTCCACCCGCTGGAAGTCCGAGGGCTACGCGAGCGCGGCGCTGGGCAACCTCAAGGACGGTGTCGGCGTCGTCATCGACCTCGAGTCCGAGACCACGGTGAGCGAGGTCGACCTCGAGGTGGCGGGCGACGGCGGCGAGGTCGAGATCCGGACCTCCCCCGACGGTGCCTTCGAGGGGTCGACGGTCATCAGCCAGGGACCCGCCGGCGGAGCCATCACGCTCGCCGTCGACCCTCCCGCCACGACGTCGCACGTCATCATCTGGTTCACCGGGCTCCCCTCGACCTCGGGTGGCTTCACCGCGAACCTCTCCGAGGTCACCCTGCGCTGATCCACCGCTGCCTGCCGGCAGCCCGGCTGGCAGCGTTCGGGGTCCAGGACCGGAACACGGCGTGCTCGTCCGGGGTTGACCGATCGAGGGACCAGCACCGGACCACCCGTGGTCCGGTGCCGATGGTCTGCCGATCGTCCGCATCGAGAAAGGTTCCCCGTGAGCGACCCCCGAGACACCGCCGCTACGCCCGAGTCAGACGTGCTGGACGTCCTCATCGTCGGTTCGGGACCGGCCGGGTACACCGCAGCCATCTATGCGGCGCGGGCGAACCTGGCCCCCGTCCTCATCGCTGGTTCCGTCACGGTGGGCGGGGCGCTCATGAACACGACCGAGGTCGAGAACTTCCCGGGCTTTCCCGACGGCCTGATGGGGCCGGACCTCATGGAGAACATGCAGGAGCAGGCCGAGCGCTTCGGCACGACGATGGTCTACGACGACGCGATCTCCGCGAAGCTCGACGGGGCCGTCAAGACCGTCACCACGGGTGGCGGCGACACCTACCGCGCCCGCTCGGTGATCCTCTCGACCGGCTCCGTCTACCGCGAGATGGGCCTCGAGAGCGAGAAGCGCCTCTCCGGCCACGGCGTCTCCTGGTGCGCCACGTGCGACGGTGCCTTCTTCCGCGACAAGGACGTCGCCGTGATCGGCGGCGGCGACTCCGCGATGGAGGAGGCCACGTTCCTCACCCGGTTCGCCGCCTCCGTCACCGTCGTGCACCGCCGTGGCGAGCTCAGGGCCTCCAAGATCATGGTGGACCGGGCGAACGCCAACCCGAAGATCCGTTTCACGTGGAACAGCGAGGTGCTCGAGGTCATCGGTGATGACAAGGTCACCGGCGTGCGCCTGCGTGACCGCGTCACCGGCGAGGAGAGCACCCTGGACGTGTCCGGGCTCTTCGTCGCCATCGGCCACGACCCCCGCAACGAGCTGTTCATGGGCCAGGTGGACCTCGACGACGGCGGCTACGTCCTGGTCGACGGACGCAGCGGACGCACCAACCTGCCGGGCGTCTTCGCCTGCGGTGACGTCGTCGACCACGAGTACCGACAGGCCATCACCGCGGCAGGCTCCGGGTGCAGCGCCGCCCTCGACGCCGAGCGCTACCTCGCCGCCTTCGAGGACACCGAGTCGGCACCCGTCGCTGCCGTCGAGGCTGCTGAGCTCGCCGCCCACCTCTGATCCGCTCCACCAGCCCGCCACCCCAACGCACCAGGAGGCACCATGACCACCCGAGACGTCACCGACGCGACCTTCGCCACCGAGGTCCTGCAGTCCGACAAGCCGGTCCTCGTCGACTTCTGGGCCCCCTGGTGCGGCCCCTGCCGCCAGGTCAGCCCCATCGTCGACGAGATCGGCGCCGAGAACGCCGACTCGCTCCACGTGGTGAAGATCAACGTCGACGAGAACCCCCAGGTGACCGCGCAGTTCGGGATCACCTCGATCCCCGCCCTCAACGTCTTCTCCGGCGGTGAGCTGGTCAAGACCATCATCGGCGCGCGGCCGAAGCCCGTGCTGCTGAAGGAGCTCTCCGAGTACCTCGGCTGAGCGACGCGACGAAGGCCCCCCCCTGTTGAGGTGGGGGCCTTCGTCGTCCTCCCGAGGCTCAGCGCGGCGACCTGGCGGCGTGATCCCGATCGTGGTTCCCCGTGGAACGTGCGGTGCCCGCCGACCCGTGATCCCTCAGTGCGAGGACAGCGACAAGGTCTGGAGCAGCCGGTCCAGCGCCGCCTCCACGTCCTCGCGCCAGTCCAGCGCGGACTTGAGCTCGAGCCGCAGACGGGGGACGGCCGGGTCGTCAGCGACGACGGTGAAGCCCACCGCCTCCGCGAACCCCGCCGGCAGCATGCACGGCACCGGGTCGGTCTCGCGATGGCCGAAGAGCTCCAGCGCGGAGAACCCCTGCTGCGTCAGGTCCTTCGCGACGCCCTGCACGAGCATCCGGCCGATGCCCGCGCCTCTCGCCCAGTCCTCGATGCCCGCCGTCACCAGCAGCGCCGCGTCCGACGAGACCGGCGACGTCGGGAAGGTGCTGCTGAGCGGTGACTGATCCGTGGGCGCCACCAGCACGTAGCCGGCGGGCCGCGCGCCCACGTAGGCCACACGACCTGCGGAGGTCCACGTCAGGAGCAGGCGCAGCAGCCACGCCTCCTTTTCGAAGCGGCGGTCCTCCGCATCGTCGAGAGCGCTGCCTGCCTCTGCCAGCTCCCACCGGACGCACGTGCGGCAGCGGTCCGGTACCGCGTCGAAGGTCTCCAGGGTGAGCGGCGCCATGCGACGCTCACCGCCGCTGGGGCCGGCCGTCACGTCTGCGCGGGCCCGTCGACGCCCGGGTCGTCCGGCGCCATCGAGGCCAGGATGCGGTTGAGGTCCTCCACCCCGGCGAACTCCACGACCAGTCTGCTGCGCCGGACACCCATGCTCACGCTGACCTTCGTCGCCAGCCGGTCGGAGAGCCGGCCCACGAGGTCGTCGATGCTCCGGGGCGCAGCGACGACGCCGCGTACCGGTGAGGTGGCCGGCCCGCGACCGGCAGCCTTCGCCGCCGCCTCTTCGGTGGCTCGCACCGACAGGCCCTCGGAGACCACGCGCTCCGCCAGCTGCTCCACGACGTCGGGGTCCACGAGCCCCACCATGGCGCGTGCGTGGCCTGCGCTCAGCAGCCCTACGGCGAGGCGGCGCTGGACGGCCCAGGGGAGCCTCATGAGACGCAACGTGTTGGACACCTGGGGGCGGGAGCGCCCGAGCCGGGTCGCCAGCTCGTCGTGCGTGCAGCCGAAGTCCTCGAGCAGCTGCTGGTAGGCCGCGGCCTCCTCGAGGGGGTTCAGGTCCGAGCGGTGGAGGTTCTCCAGCAGCGCGTCACGCAGCAGCGCCTCATCAGGGGTGTCGCGCACGATCGCCGGGACGCTCGTCAAGCCTGCCGCGACGGCGGCGCGCCAACGGCGTTCGCCCATGACCAGCTCGTACCCGACCGACCCCCGCTTCTTGGCCGGCCTCAGGATCACCGGCTGGAGGACGCCGATCTCGCGGACGCTGCGCACCAGCTCGGCCATGGCGGTCTCGTCGAACTCCGTCCGCGGCTGACGGGGGTTGGGGCGGATCTGGTCGACGGGGACGTCCTCGTAGACGGAGCCCCGGGGGCGGCGCGGTGTTTCACGTGGAACGTCGCTGCTGGCCACCAAGGGGGCGGTGGTCTCCGTCCCGGGACCAGCGTTGTTCCCGGTGCCTGACGGGCTCGAGGATCCCCTGTCGTCCGGGGGAGCCCTCAGCACCTCGGAGAGGCTCTCCGGGGTCCCTGGGGCGGCTCCGGCGGCGTCCTCGGGCCCGGGCGCGCTCGATCCCCGTCCGCGCGGGGGGCTCGAGGCTGTCCGCCCCCCAGGGGCGACCGGTGCTGGATCCTGGGGAGCCCGCGCACCCCGAGACACCTCGACACGGCCGCCATCACCCTCGTCGGCCCTGTCGGCGGCGACGTCATCGCGCACGGGTGCCACGGTGCGCTCTGCGAAGAAGACGTCCGTCGGCGCCGCCCTGCGCCGAGGCGTCTCCTCGGGCTCCGGGGGGATGAGCGCCCCGAGGCCCCGCCCGAGCCCACGCCGTCGTTCAGCCATGAATGTTCCTCCGTCGTCATCAGCACGTGCCACCAGGTCTCAGGGAGCAGGATGCCGTGACCCTGCCGGTCCACCGTCATCGGTCCCGACCGGGTAGGCGTCCGTTTCGCGATGTTTCACGTGGAACGACGCCCCTCTCCGCGGACGGGGTCGTCCCTCCGAGCCGGTTCCACGGGAAACCTGCTCGACCCGTCAGGGGTCGCGGGTCCAGTGCGGTCAGCGACGACGATCGGTAGATGGCGCCATCCTCAAGGAGGAGGCGGTGAGGCTGGCGCTCCAGAGGCGTGCGACGCCAGGCGACCGCTCGACACGTCCGTGGTTGACGGCGCCCTGCTCAGCACCTCACCGCTCCACCGGCGCGCCGTCCGCGCGGGCCTTCAGGCGCGGGTCTTCAGGCGCGGGTCTTCAGGCGCCGGTGCGGGCGATGATCTCTGCGGCCACCGCGCGGTACGCCAGCGCGCCCGAGGACGCGGGGTCGTACGTCATGACCGTCTGTCCGTGGCTCGGCGCCTCGGACACCCGCACCGACCGAGGGATCGTCTGATCGAACACTTGTTCGGGGAAGTGCGACCGGACCTCGTCGGCGACCTGCGAGGACAAGCGGGTGCGCCCGTCGAACATGGTCAGGACCATGGACGAGACGTGGAGGTCGGGGTTGTAGCGCTCCCTCACCATCGAGATGCTCCGCAGCAGCTGCGTCACACCTTCCAGGGCGTAGTACTCGCACTGGATGGGTACCAGCACCTCCCGGGCCGCGGTGAGGGCGTTCACGGTGATGAGCCCCAGGCTGGGCGGGCAGTCGAGCAGCACCACGTCGAAGGGCTCCAGCGATCGGTCGCGGCGGCTGGTCACCAGCTCGTCCACGGCGCGCCGCAGCTGGGACTCGCGGGCGCTCATGCCGACCAGCTCGATCTCCGCCCCGGCCAGGTCCACCGTGGCGGGGCAGCACCAGAGCCCGGGGACGTCAGCGCACTCCACGATGGCGTCCTCCAGGGGCGCCGCGTCCGTCAGGACGTCGTAGGTGCCGAGGACGTCGGCGTGGTGGTCGATGCCCAGCGCGGTCGAGGCGTTGCCCTGCGGGTCGGCGTCGACCAGCAGCACGGACCACCCGAGCTCGGCGAGGGCCGCGGAGAGGTTCACGGCCGTCGTGGTCTTGCCGACGCCGCCCTTCTGGTTGGCCACCGCGATCACCCGGGTCCCGGCGGAGGTTCGACCTCGCCCCGAGGCAGGGGCCTGCGAACCCTCGGTGGTCGCAGCGACGCCCTGGTCCCGGGGGGCCGGCGTGACGGACTGCCGGACCGAGGGCATCGTCGCGCGCTCCCTCACCAGGTGCGTCCGTCCACGAGAGCGCGCGTGAGCACCTTGTCCTCCTCGATGTCTGTGAGCTTGACCGTCAGCCGGTGCGTCGCGGCTTCCCGCCGCGCCCGCCCGGAACCCTAACGCGGACCACGAAGGAGGTCTCGTCCCCGCGGTCGGCGGTGACCACCTCGCCGGAGAGGCCGCGACGGGACAGCGCCGGCTCCGCGCGGGCCAGCTCCTCGTCGGCGCTGGCACCCTTGAGGGCCAGCACCTGCCCGCCGGGACGCACCAGGGGAACGCACAGGGACATCAGCTTCTCCAGCGGGGCGACGGCTCGTGCGGTCACCACGTCGCCCTGCACGCCGCACTCCTCAGCCCTGGCCCGCAGCATCCTGACGTCGAGGCCGAGGTCGTCGACGACCTCGTCGAGCCACGTCGTGCGGCGCAGGAGGGGCTCCACCAGGGTCACCGAGAGGTCGGGCCGCGCGATGGCCAGCACCAGCCCGGGCAGCCCCGCACCGCTGCCCACGTCGACCACGGAGGACCCGTGGGGCACCAGGGGGGCGACCAGCGCGCAGTTCACGAGGTGCCGCGACCACAGCCGGGGACCTTCCCGCGGCCCGATGAGGCCTCTCTGCGCCCCCGAGCCGGTCAGGTGCTCGGCGTAGCGGCGGGCGAGGTGGAGACGGTCGCCGAAGAGGCTCTCCGCCGCCTCCAGGGCCCCAGCCTCTCCAGGCTCCCCCGTCGTCCCGGGACCGTCCGCAACGGCGGCGAGACCGTCACCGCCGACCTGAGCGTCCTCAGCGTCTCCCGGGTTCCCGGCGCTCACGCGGGGTGGACGACGACGCAGCGCTGGGGCTCGACGCCCTCGCTGTCGCTCACGAGCCCAGCCCCGGCCACGACGTCGTGGACGACCTTTCGCTCGAACGGGTTCATCGGCTCCAGGCGCACGCTCTCGCCAGAAGCACGGACCCCCTCCACGGCGACGGACGCCGCGGCCTCGAGCTCCTGGCGCCGCTCACCGCGGTAACCGGCCACGTCCAGCACCAGGCGAGAACGGTCGCCGGTGCGCGTCTGGACCGCGAGCCGCGTCAGCTCCTGCAGCGCCTCCAGGACCTCGCCCCGGCGGCCCACGAGCCGCGACAGGCTGGAGGAGGAGGAGGGGACGTCCGTGTCGTCGCCGTCAGCGACGACGGAGACCACGGCCCGCTCGTCCTCCACGTCGATGTCGATGTCACCGTCGAGGTCCATGACGTCGAGGAGCTCCTCGAGGTAGTCCGCGGCGACCTCGCCCTCGTCCTCGAGGGTGCTCTGCTCCTCGGTGTCCTCCGCGGCGGGAGCAGCACCGACGGTGGCCGCCTGCTCGCCGTCGTCAGCGCCGTCCTCCGCGGTACCGGGCCCCGCGCCGGGCTCGGCAGGCTCGGCGGAGGCCGACGGTCCGATCTGCTCGGCACCGTCCTCCTGCACCGAGGAGAGGTCCGTCACGGGGGCTGACTGCTCATCCTGCGCGCTCATGGTGTGCACAGGGTCTCACTGACCACGGACGCGGCTCACCGGCGAGCCCCCGTGCCCTTGGTGCTGCCGCCTCGGCGCGAGCCGCCTCCGGACCGGCCGCGGGGCCCGCCGCCCGTGCCGGACGTCCCCTTCGGACCCGTGGTGCCCTTGGTCGGAGCGCTGCCCTTGGCGCTGCTGCCGCCCTTCTGGCCGACGCTGCCCTGCGCACCGCCCCCCGTCGCAGGGACGACCCCCTTCGGCGTCACACCGTCCTGGGGGCCAGCCGGCTCCTTCGTCGGTGATGACGGCTGTGTGGGCGCGTCCTTCGGCGCGGGCACCGCGGGCGGGGTGCCCGTCGACGCGGGCGGAGGCGTCGGGGTGGCGCCACCCAGCGCGGCGCCCTGGCCCGACGTCCCCGCTCCCAGGGGCCGGGGACCGCGGTTCTTCCGCTTCGGCTGCGCGCGCTGGCCGCTGGTCGGGGTCTCCGGCCCGTCGTCCTCCTCGGTGGCGCTCGGCTTCAGCACCATCGTCTGGTCGGGGAGGCCCTTCTTCTTCCTCCGCTCCTGCAGCGCCTTCTCCGCGAGGGAGCCCGGCGCCGGCATGCGGCGGATCACGTAGAACTGCTGGGCACCGGTCCACACGTTGGTGGTCAGCCAGTAGACGAGCACGCCGAGCGGGAAGTTGATGCCGGTGACGAGGAAGATCACCGGGAACGCGTACAGGAGGATCTTCTGCTGCTGGGCGAAGGGGTTGTCCAGCGCGGAGGCCGGCATGTTCTTCATCATCAGCTGGCGCTGGGTGAGGAACATCGTCCCGGACATGAGGATGATGAGCGTGAGGGTCAGCGCCTTCGCCGCGAAGCCCGGGGTCCGTACGAACGTGTCGGTCAGCTGCGCCCCGAGGATGGACGAGTTGCCGGCCTGGAGGGCCAGCTCCTGGGTCAGGGGGCCCAGCCCGTCCCCGTTCTTGATCCCGTAGTTCAGCACCCGGAAGAGCGCGAAGAAGAAGGGTGCCTGGAGCAGCGCCGGCAGGCAGGAGGCGAACGGGTTCGTCCCGTGCGCCTTGTAGAGCTCCATGCTCTCGCGCGACATCGCCTGGCGGGACTCGGGGTCGGTCTTCCCCTTGTACTTCTTCTGGATCTTGCGCATCTCCGGCTGGATCAGCTGCATGCCGCGGCTGGCCTTGATCTGCTTGACGAACAGCGGGATCAGCAGGATGCGCAGCACCACCACGAGGCCGACGATCGAGAGGCTCCACGTCCACCCCGAGACGGCGTCCATCCCGGCGGCGGTGAGCAGCGAGTGGAACTTCACCATCACCCAGGCGACCCCCCACTCCAGGGGGTAGAGGATCTTCAGGAAGAAGTCTGCGATCGCACTCATCACGGGGTCCTTGTCGTCTCGGCCGCGGTGGGCGTCTGCGTCGGGCTCGTGCGTCGAGGACGCTCACCCTGGTTCTCGGCGCGGGCTCGCGGGCGAGGGTCGGGCGGGACCGGGTCCCATCCGCCTGCCGCCCACGGATGGCAGCGCAGCAACCTGCGACCTGCCAGCCAGCACCCCATGATCGCCCCTCGCTCGCGGATCGCGGTGACCGCGTAGGAGGAGCACGACGGGGCGTAGCGGCAGGTGGGTCCGAGCATCGGGGACAGGACCAGCTGATATCCGCGCAGCACGACGATCATCATCAGTGCCGGCAGACGGAGCAGGAAGGCTCCCACGACGCGAGCCCGGCTCACCGCCGGTCCCCCCGCTCGCGCAGGCAGCGCACCAGGCCGCGCTCGACGTCGGTCGCGAGCTCGTCGCTGGTGGCGCCGGCGGCTGCGGGGTTGGCGCGCAGGACCACGAGGGAGCCCGCGGGCAGGACACCGAGACGGGACGCGAGGACGTGACGGAGGCGCCGCTTGACGGTGGTCCTCACGACGGCGTTCCCCACGGCGCGGGAGACCACGAGCCCGCCGCGCGACCGGGCCGACGCCGGCGACGGTGCGTCGTCCTGGGCGTCGGGAGGGTCGGGGACGAGCAGGTGGACCACGACACGGGAGGCGCCGGCACGGCGACCCCGCCGCATGACGGCGGTGAAGTCGGCAGCGCTTCGCACACGGTCCTGAGCGGCCAGCACCTGGCTCCGCCTCCTCGTGTCGCTCGGGGGACCTTCCCCATCACGGAGACGACCGCTCGGCCGCCTCGCCGCGGCTGGCCGCTCGCGCCGGCAGCCACCACGCCCGCGTGGATCAGGCGGAGATCTCGGTGCGGCCCTTGCGGCGGCGCGCGGCGAGGATGGCGCGCCCTGCACGGGTGCGCATCCGGAGACGGAAGCCGTGCACCTTGGAGCGGCGACGGGTGTTCGGCTGGAAGGTCCTCTTGCTCACGGCATGCTCTTCTCTCTCGACCCGCACCAGGTGCCGGTCCCGGACGGGTCCTCGCTGGAGCCGTCCGCCGGGTGGGCCTGGGGCTGGCGCGATGACGACGACGCCTGGCGGGTGACCGCCTGCCCTGCCCGCACCCGTGAGGCTGCAGCAACCGCTCAACGGTACGGGCGTCCCGTCCTGCGAGTCAACCCGCCCCGCACGCCCGGCTCCGCGCACCGTCGCCCGTCACCCCCGGGGGCGGGGGTGTCGACAGCCCACGGCCGCGCCAGTCATCATGGTCCGTCGCGCTCACGACGGGGGAACCGTCGGCCGCGCACCTGCAGCATCTGGACATCGGTGGAGGGAGCGGGGTGGCGGACTCCCTGACGGACGTGTGGAGTGCCGTCGTCGCCGCCCTCGGCGAGGACGCTCGGGTCACCCCCCAGCAGCGGGCCTTCCTGCGCCTGACGCGCCCGATCGGCCTCCTCGACGGCACCGCGCTCGTCGCGGTCCCCGACACCTACACCCGCGAGGTCCTCGAGCAGAAGATCCGCGGGCCCGTGGTCGACGCGCTGGCCCTGCGCCTGGGCGGCCCGGTCACCCTCGCGGTCAGCGTGGACCCCTCGCTCTCCGGCGACGACGACACGGCGTCGGCCACGGAGGACGACGCCGACCCCGACGCTGCCACCGTCCCGGGCGACTCCGCGGACGCCGGCTCCAGCGAGACCCCCCTCGTGCCCGCGGACGACGGCGGCCTGTTCGCCCACCCCCGGCCGCTGACGTCGAACCGGCGCTCCCGCCGCGAGCGCGAGCCCCGCCGCGACGTCGAGCCGGCGCGGCTGAACCCGAAGTACACGTTCGACACCTTCGTCATCGGTGCCTCGAACCGTTTCGCCCACGCAGCGGCGTTCGCGGTGGCCGAGGCCCCGGCGAAGGCGTACAACCCGCTCTTCGTCTACGGCGACTCGGGCCTGGGCAAGACCCACCTGCTGCACGCCATCGGCGACTACGCCCAGCACCTCTTCAACGGCGTCAAGGTGCGGTACGTCAACTCCGAGGAGTTCACCAACGACTTCATCAACTCGATCCGCGACGACAAGGCGTCGGCGTTCCAGCGCCGCTACCGCGACGTGGAC
>JBBSRD010000065.1:0-11343 GCA_038243415.1 Actinomycetales bacterium
CGGATGCACGGGCGCTGGAGCATCAGCAACGACGACTTCCTGTGGGGGGGGGGGGCCGTCGTGGGGCCGCCCACCCCCCTGCGCGAACCCAGGGCCGGGGGGGGGGGGGGCGAGGCGGCGCGCGGGGGCCCCGCCGCCGGGGGGCGGCGCGGCCGGTGGGGGGCCCCCCCCCCCCGCTGCCTCGACCGCTTCGCGTGGCGTCGGGTCAGCGAGGAGGAGCGCGAGGCCACCGCCGCGTGGTTCCACGCGATGGGTGAGCGAATGGGCCTGCAGGACGTCCCCGTCGGCTACGAGGACTTCGAGGCCTTCGTCGACGGCTACGAGGACCGTGAGCTCGCGTCCACCCCGGAGGCGCAGCGGCTCTTCACCGCCTCCCTCCCGCTGACGGAGGTGATGGTGCCGCCCGCGCTTCGGCGATGGTCACGCCAGCTCTTCGGGGTGCTCGTCGACGAGCCCGCGCGGTCCGCGCTCGACCTGCCCACGCCGGGCCGTGGCTTCACGGCGACGGTGACGGCGGCGATGCTCGCCCGCAGCATGGCGGCGCACGCCCGCCCCGTCCCCGTCTTCGTCAGCGGCGCGGCGTACGGCCCGTACACGGCCGGCTACACGATCGAGGACCTCGGTGTGGGAGACGTAGCGGTGCTCCGGCCCGGTGGTCAGCCGCTCACGGCCACCTGAGGCTCGCGGCAGCCGAAGAACCCCCGCTTGACGATGAGCGCGGCGACCTCCGGGGGCACCATCGAGCGCCAGCTCTCGTCGCCGGCGGCGATGCGCTTCAGCACGTCGCGGCTGAGGATGTTCAAGTACCCCGGGGTGTAGCTCTCCAGGGCCACGAAGGAGCCCCGACCGGCGAGGTAGTCGAAGAGGGGCTGCAGCTCAGGGCCCACCTCGAGGTCCTCCGCGGTGATGACGTCGCCGCTCTCGACGTCCTTCATCGGGTAGACGAAGAGCTTGAGGTGGTTCTTGAACAGGCGCCCGAAGCTCTCGAGGATGCCGCCGGGAAGGTGGGCGTGGTTGTCCTCGTCGAAGAGGTTCTGCAGCGAGGGCACGCCCATGACGATCCCGATGCGCTCCTTCGTGCGCCAGGCCAGGTACGCCGCGAGGCGGTGGTAGTCGTAGTAGTCGGAGATCAGCACGGTCTTGCCGCAGGCCGCCAGGAGGTCCACGCGGGCCAGGAAGTCGCGCCGGTCCACCTGCTCCGCGCCGGCCAGCAGGTTGCGCATCGTCAGCTCGGTCAGCTCCATGACGGGCTTGCCGGCCACCGCGGGGTCCTTCGCGAAGGCCTCCCGGGCGGTGTCGAGCATCTCCATGTTGACCACCGTGGGCGGTCGGAAGCTGCCCCGCTCGACGAGCACGGCGTGCTTGCGCAGCGCCTCGGAGGGCTGCACGACCTGGCGGTCGGGCCCGAACATCGCGACGCCGGACAGGCCCAGCTGGACGAGCTCCATGGCCATGAGCCGGTTGTCCACGCGGCGGAACTCGATGCCGGAGAAGGAGATCATGTCGATCTCGATGCGCCCGGTGGAGAGCCGGTCCAGCAGGGAGGCCACGAGCTTGTCCGGCTCGGCGCGCTCGTAGAAGGCTGCGTGGAGAAGGTTGACCCCCACGATCCCGAGGGCTTCCTGCTGGAGGCCGGCGTCGTCGTCGAGCATCCGGACGTGCATGACGATCTGTGCGGGCTCGTCCATCGGGTGGGCCTGGAAGCGCACGCCCATCCAGCCGTGGCACTCGTTCCCGCCCTTGTAGCTGCGCGCCACGACGGTGTCGGCGAAAGCGAAGAAGCAGGTGTCCTCGCCGCGGTTGGTGGACAGCCGGTCGATGTTGAGGTCCAGCTCGTGGTTGAGCATCGCCTGCAGCCGGCCCTGGGAGACGTAGCGGTCGGAGCGCCCGTAGACCGCGTCGGAGACGGCCATGTCGTAGGCGGACATCGACTTCGCGATGGTGCCCGCTGCGCCGCCGGCCCGGAAGAACCAGCGCGCGACCTCCTGACCCGCGCCGATCTCCGCCACCGTCCCGTACCAGCGGGGGTCGAGGTTGATCTTCAGGGCCTTCTGGAGCGTGTCCACGGCGACGTCCATGCGGGCGTCCTTCCTCTCGGTGCGTCGTCGGGCCGCCAGCGGCGCGGCCCCGTCCTCTGCCATCGGCACGCGCGGGCCCCCTCCTGACCCCGCGCGGGGCTGGCGGAGGAGGAGTGGTCCGAAGGTAGGGCACCGGGCACCGGTCGGGTACCCCGAGCGACGAGGCGCCGCCAGACTGGGCGCCGTGCACGAGGACGGACGCCATGGCGGGGACGACGCGGCAGAGCAGGCAGAGGGCCGGGGGAGCATCACCGACGTGCCCGGCGTGAGGGTCGGGCAGGTCACCCGGCGCGGGGACGGCGCGCTCACCGGCGTGACGGTCGTGGTGCCGCCGCCGGGCACCGTCGCGGGGGTCGACGTGCGCGGGGGCGGCCCGGGGACCCACGAGACCGACGCGCTGGACCCGCGAACGCTGGTGCCCACCGCCGACGCCGTGGTGCTCACCGGGGGCAGCGCCTACGGGCTGGTGGCCGCCCACGGCGCGGCGCGCTGGTGCGAGGAGCAGGGCCGAGGCTTCTCCGTGGGGTCGCTGGCCTCCCAGGTGGTGCCGATCGTGCCCGCGGCGACCGTGTTCGACCTCGGCCGCGGCGGCGACTTCACGGCGCGCCCCACGCAGGAGGACGGATACCGCGCCGCCCTGGCCGCAGCCTCACCCGCCGGTGCGCGCGTGGAGCGCGGCGGGGTCGGCGCCGGCACCGGAGCCCTGGTGGGCGGGCGCTACGCCGGCGGGACCGGCACGGCGAGCACCACCGTGCCGGTCGCGGCCCCGGGCGGCGAGGCGAAGGACGTGGTCGTCGGGGCGATCGCGGTGGTCAACGCCCACGGCCTGCCCACGACGGGCGGCCCCGCCGACGGCTCGGACGCCGCGCACCACGTGAGCCTCCCCCCGCTGAGCACCACCCTCGTCGTGGTGGCCACCGACGCCGCCCTGGACCCGGGTGAGGTCTCGCGGACCGCCACGGTGGGGCACGACGGGCTGGCCCGCGCCCTCGACCCGGTCCACACCCGGGCCGACGGCGACACGGTCTTCGCCCTCGCCACCGGCGCGGTGGCGCTGCCGTCGGACAGGAGAGAACGGGTCGCGGCCCTGGTCGCGGTGCAGGCCGCTGCCGCCCGGGCCGTGCGCGACGCCGTCCTCGACGCGGTGGCCAGCGCGCAGCCGCTGGTGCTCGGCGACGGGACGCCGGTCCCCGCGTGGCGCCCCTGAGGCCCGCGGGCCCCGAAGCTCAGGGACGCGGGGCCTCAGCCGCCGGCGGGCGCGTCCCGGTCGTGCACCTGCGCCGGCGGGTGGGTGGCCTCGACCGCGGTGAAGGCCTCGGTGATCCGGTACGTGTGCCGGGCGCCCTTCGGCACCACCCACGAGTCGCCGGCCTCGAGGACCACGCTCTGGCCCTCGCTGCGCAGCTCGGCCCGCCCGGAGACGACGTAGCCGACCGTCTCGTAGTCGCGGGCCATCTCGTCGCCGGCCTCCGCTGCGGGCTGGTCGCGCCACATCCGCATGCTCAGCGAGCTCCCGCCCGCGAGGTAGACCTGGCCCATGCTGCCGGTCGGGGAGTGGTCGCCGTCCACCTTGGTGATCGTCGTGTCAGCCATGGCGCGACGCTAGCCGCGACGGCGCGACGGCGCCCGTCGTGGTGGGCTTGGACCATGACTGGGCACCCCAGCGCGCACGAGGACCCCAGCGCTCCCGAGCACCTCGACGTGGTGGTCGTGGGGGCGGGCATCGCCGGGATCGGCGTCGCCTCCACCCTGCTGCGGCGGCGTCCCGAGGACTCCCTGGCCGTCCTGGAGTCCCGCGGCGCCGTCGGCGGGACGTGGGACCTCTTCCGCTACCCCGGGGTCCGCTCGGACTCCGACATGTACACCTTCGCCTACCGCGGCCACCCCTGGACGGGCGAGCGGTCCCTGGCCAGCGGGGCGTCGATCCGCGACTACGTGGAGGGTGTGGCACGCACCACCGGCGTCGAGCCGCTGGTGCGGTACCACCACCGTCTCGCGGCCGCGGACTTCTCCCGCGCCGACGCCCGCTGGACCCTCACCGTGGAGCGCTCCCACGAGGGCGACGGCGGAGGCCGGGCCGAAACCGTGACGCTGACCTGCGACGTGCTCGTCGCCGCCACCGGCTACTACCGCTACGACCGCGGCTACACCCCGGAGCTGCCCGGGCTGGAGGAGTTCGCCGGCGCCGTGGTGCACCCGCAGCACTGGCCGGGCGACCTCGACGTGAGCAGGCGGCGCGTGGTGGTGGTCGGCAGCGGCGCCACCGCGATCACGCTCGTGCCGGCCCTGGCGGCCGACGCCGAGCACGTGACGATGCTGCAGCGCTCGCCGGGCTACGTGCTGTCCCTGCCCGGCGTGGACCGCGGCGCGCGCAGGATCCTGGCGCGCTGGCCGGGGCGGCTCGGTCACGCGGTGGTCCGCTGCCGGAACCTGGTCCGCACGACGGCGCTGTTCAGGCTCTCCCGCGCGCAGCCCGAGAGGGTCGCGTCCCTGCTGGTCTCCGGGGTGCGGCGCGCGCTCCCGCCCCGGGACGGCGCGGGGTACGACGTGGACGCCGACTTCGTCCCCGGCTACGCGCCGTGGGACCAGCGCCTGTGCGTGGTGCCCGACGGCGACCTGTTCGCCGCGCTGCGCGGGCCGCGGGCCAGCGTGGTGACCGACGCCGTCGAGACCTTCACCCCTGACGGCGTGACGCTGGCCTCCGGGTGCACGCTGGCAGCCGACGTCGTGGTGACCGCGACGGGGCTCACGCTGCAGCTGTTCGGCGGGGCATCGCTCAGCGTGGACGGCGAGGCCGTCGACGTGCCCGCCGCGGTGACCTACCGCGGCGCCATGCTGTCCGGGGTGCCGAACCTGGTGTTCGTCATCGGGTACACCAACAACTCGTGGACGCTGAAGGTCGACCTCGTCGCGGACCTCCTCGTCCGCCTGCTCCGGCGCATGACGGCGCGCCGCGCGAGCACCGTCACCCCGGTCGACCCGCCCCGCTCCGGGCTGAGACCCCTGCTGGACCTGCAGGCCGGGTACGTGCGGCGCGGCAGCCACCTCATGCCGCGCACCGGCCCGCGCGATCCGTGGCGCGTGCGACAGGACTACCTGGCCGACCTGGTGGCCCTGCGGTGGTGGCCCCTGCGCTCACGCTCCCTGCGGTTCGAGGGGTCGACCCGGTGAGCCGCCTGCCGCGGTACCGCTTCGAGGGCGGGACGGCACTGGTCACCGGCGCGGCCAGCGGCATCGGCGCGGCGCTGGCGGCAGGGCTGGCGGCCCGCGGGAGCCACCTGGAGCTGCTGGACCGCGACGAGGAGGGCCTGGCGGCGGTCGCCGACACGCTGCGCAGCGTCCACCCCGGCGTGCGCGTGGTGGCGCGCGCCGTCGACCTGCGCGACCGGGCCGCCACCGCGGAGACGCTCCAGCCCCTCCTCGCCGGGAGCCCGCGCCCGAGCCTGGTGGTCAACAACGCGGGGGTGGCGCTGGCGGGGCGGTTCGAGGAGCAGTCCCTGGAGGACGTGGACTGGCTGCTGGACGTGAACCTGCGCGCCACCGTGGCGGTGGCCCACCACCTGCTCCCGGCGCTGCTGGCTGCGCCGGGCTCGCACCTGGTGAACCTCTCCAGCGTCTTCGGGCTCGTGGCGCCGCCCGGTCAGGTGGCCTACGCGACGTCGAAGTTCGCGGTGCGCGGCTTCAGCGACGCGCTGGGGGCCGAGCTGGCCGGCCGGGTGGGGCTCACGTGCGTGCACCCGGGCGGCGTCGCGACGGCGATCGCCCGCGGGGCCCGGATCGGCGCGGGCACGGATCCGGCAGCGGCGGCCCGCGAGGCGGCCTCGTTCGAGCGGTTCCTGTCCATCCCCCCGGAGCGGGCCGCCGCGGCGATCCTGCGGGGGGTGGAGCGGCGGTCGGCCCGGGTGCTGGTGGGGGCCGCGGCGACGCTGCCGGACCTCGCGGCGCGTCTGGCGCCCACGGGGCACCGGGCGCTCCTGGAACGGCTCACCCGTCACGCCGGTGGCGTGACGGGTGAGCGGTCGAGCCGGTGGGGCGGTCTCAGACCGCGAGGACCTGGCCGACGCTGATGGCGTTCGGGTTCGGCCCGATGACCGAGGCGTTGGCGTCGTAGACGGCCTTCCAGCTCGTCCCGTAGGCACGGGCGATCTTGGAGAGCGTGTCCCCGGCGACGACGGTGTGGCCGCCGCGGTCGGCGCTGCGCGAGGGGGCCTCCTCGCGCAGGGGCGCCGGGGCCGGGGCGGGCTCCGCGGATCCGCCCTTGTCGGCCTCGCCGAGCCCGAGCTTCGCCGAGCACGCCGGCCAGGCACCCCAGCCCTGCTGGGCGAGGGTCTTCTCGGCGGTGGCGATCTGCTGCTCGCGGCTGGCGAGGTCCGCGCGGGGCGCGTACTGCTGGCCGCCGAAACCGTTCCAGGTGCTCTGGCTGAACTGCACGCCGCCCTGGTAGCCGTTGCCGGTGTTGATGTGCCAGTCGCCGCCGGCCTCGCACTGCGCGAGGGCGTCCCAGGTGGAGCCGGACGCGGCCATGGCGGTCCCGGCGCCGAGGGCGGGGATCGCGATCAGTGCAGCGCCGACGCTCAGGCCCAGGGTGCGTGCTGCGCGGGCGCCGCGAGCGGGGCCCGCGTGGCGGCCGGCGGTCTCCGAGCGGACGGTGCGGCTGGAGGTCGCGGAACGGTGGCGTGCGCTGCGGGGGCCCAGAGGGGTCGAGGAAGCGATGACTGCACCTTTCGAAGACGGACCAAATCTGTGACGCTGCGTAAGGTCACGATTTGATGACGGCGCGACCGTAAGGGGTTCGAGGGCCATCTGTCGACCCGGACCACGACGTCGCAGGTCACGGGGGTGAGCGCTCGTCCGGCTTCCGGTGGTGGCCGGGCGTCGGTGGGCGCAGGAGCCCTCAGGCGGGCAGGACCCGGAGCACGGTCCCGACGACCACGAGGTTGGGGTTCGGCCCGATGACGTCGGCGTTGGCCTCGTGCACCTGCCGCCAGGTCATCCCGTGGTCCGCGCCGATGGTCGAGAGCGTGTCGCCCCACACCACCCGGTAGGTCGCGGTGAGCGCGGCCTCCGGGTCTGGCGCGGGCGCCTCGGACGGCGCTGCGGGCGGCGCTGCGGGCGGTTCAGGGGCGGGCTCCGCGGAGGGTCGGGGGTCTTCGGCGCGATGGGCGCCGGTGCCGGGGGAGGGCTCGACCGAGCCGGTGGTACCACCGGCGGGCGCAGAGCCGGAGACCGTCCCCGGAAGCGGTGCCGGTCCGGAGGCGGTGCCCCCGGAGCCGGCGAGACCCTTCCACGCCTGGGACGCGACGTCGGCCAGCTGCGGGCTGGTGATGACGGGCAGCGCCGCGACGGTGGCCACGGTGACCGCGCCGAGCCCGATGATGCGGCGCCGCCGCGCGTGGTCCGGCGCTGCGACGTGGCGGCCCCGGCCGCTGCGGTGCGGAGCGCGGGCCCCGGGCTGCTGATCGGTGCGGTGGCGGCCCGCGTCGGGCTGAGGGAGCGCCGTGACCACGTGATGACCCCCTCGCTGGACGCTGTGCGGACGCGGACCCGGACGACGGCGTCCGGTGGTGACAGAAGTGACGATAGAGGGCTCTGTGGCGCAGCGTCACGTTTGTCCGTCGATGGCTCGTCAGCGGCAGAGCGCGAGGTCACAGGAGTGATCTGCGCCACACCATGATCGGCGGAGGCGCAGCAGGCTGCGGCTCTTCGCCCACCGGTGCGGGGCCGAGAAAACACCTCGCCATGACCCCTTGGCTCATATCGTCACAGTCAGGTACGTTCCGGTCGCTGCCCGCACCAGCGGGGCAGTCCTCCGGGCCTCGCCGAGCCCCTGCCACCCGGAGCGTCCACCCACTGATCACCATGGCAGGGGACGGGGGACCCACGTCCGCCGGTCCGGACACCGCCCAGGCGGTGACGGTCCTTGGGGTGAAGCTCGCAGCGCGAGCCGGGTGACTTCCCCACCCGAACCCGACAGCTAACCCCGCAGGCGTCGGAGAGGCACACACCTATGCGCACCTCAGCCACCCCTGCCCGTTTCCGGTTCGTGACCAGGGCCCTCGCGGGCGCTGCGCTCTCCGCGGGGCTCATCGCCTCCGCGGCGATCCCGGCCCAGGCCGCCAGCCCGTCGAACGCCGTCAACGTCAGCGGCGCCGGCGCCTCGGCCTCGGAGCTGACGCCCGGGACCCACCCGTACAACCTGCTGAACACGGCGAAGTCCTTCGCCGGCACCCCCTACAGCTACGGCGGGACGAGCCCCTCGGGCTGGGACTGCTCCGGCCTGACCCAGTACGTGCTGGGCAGCCACGGCATGCACTACCCCCGCACCACCAACGAGCAGCTCGCCGCCACCCAGCCCGTGGCGGCCGGCGACGAGCAGCCCGGCGACCTGGTGTTCTTCATGAGCGGCAGCAACGCGTACCACATGGGCATCTACGCCGGGAACGGCTGGATGGTGGACGCGGGTCGCTCGGGCAAGTCCACGAGCCTGCGCCAGATGTGGGCCAGCCCGGTGGTCTACACCCGCGTGCTCGTCTGATCTGAGCCGACCCCGGGGTCCCGCTCTGCGAGCGGGACCCCGGGACGCGCACCGCCCGGCGGGCCTGGCCCGTCCGGCTCGGGGGCGGTCCCGGCTTCGTCCCACCGGCTCCTCCCACCCCCGGGTGCGGTCCCGACGCTCGCCGCGCCCCCTGCGCCATGCTGTGCGTCATGGCTGCCTCGACGCCCGCCCACCAGCCCGCCGCCTCCCTCGAGACCCCGGCGCGCCGCGCCTGGCTCGACGCGCAGAGCGCCAGGCTCCTCGGCCTCACCCGCGCCAGCGCCATCACCGGCGGGTTCGGGTGGAGCGACGGTTCCGGCGCTCTGCTGCCGCGCGAGGTCCAGCTGTGGCTCACCTGCCGGATGACCCACGTGCTGTCCCTGGGCCACCTCCTGGGCCACCCCGGGTGCGCCGCCGGGGTCGACCACGGTGTCGCCGCGCTGCAGGGCACGTTCCGGGACGAGGCCCACGGAGGCTGGTTCGCGACGCTGACCCCTGACGGGTCGGCGCCAGCAGACACCTCCAAGGTGGCCTACGCCCACGCTTTCGTGGTCCTCGCGGCGTCCTCGGCGACCGTCGCCGGCGCAGGGGGCGCCCACGAGCTGCTGGACGAGGCGCTCGCCGTCCACGCCGAGCACTTCCTCGACGCCGGCGCCGGCGCGGTCCACGAGGGTTTCGCCCGGGACTTCACCGGCGAGGAGGACTACCGCGGCGCCAACGCCGCGATGCACACCGTCGAGGCGTACCTCGCCGCCGCCGACGCCACCGGTGACGACGTGTGGCGCCAGCGCGCCCTGGCCATCGCCGAGACGATGATCCACGTGCACGCCCGTCAGCACGGCTGGCGGGTCCCCGAGCACTTCAGCGCCACCATGACCCCGCTGCTGGACCACAACGCCGAGAATGCCGCCGATCCCTTCAAGCCCTTCGGCGCCACCCCGGGCCACGGCCTGGAGTGGGCCCGGCTCCTGCTCTCCCTGCGGGACGGCACGGGGGACGGCGCGCCGGCCTGGCTCACCGAGGCCGCGGTCGCCCTGTTCGAGCGGGCCGTCGCGGACGGGTGGGCGCCCGACGGTCACGAGGGCTTCGTCTACTCGACCGGTTTCGACGGAGAGCCGGTCGTCGCGCTGCGCGAGCACTGGGTGCTCGCCGAGGCGATCGGCGCTGCGGCCGCGCTGCACCGCGCCACCGGCGAGGCGACGTGTGCCGAGCGGTACGAGCAGTGGTGGGCGTACGCGGAGCGCGCCTTCGTCGACCCCGACGACGGGTCGTGGGTGCACGAGCTCAGCGCCGACGGCGGGCCCTCGACCGTCCTGTGGGAGGGCCGCCCGGACACGTACCACGCGTTCCAGGCCTGCCACGTCGCCCGGCTGCCCCTGGCGCCGAGCTTCGCCAGCGCCATGGCCCGCGAGCGCGACGGCGGGTGAGCGCCTCCTCTCCCTAGGGTTGCCGCCATGGCTGCTACCTCCGGTGCTCGACCCCCGTCCGCCCTGCCCGACCTCGCCGGCACCACCGCGGCGGGCGACGACCTGCGCGCCCTCGTCGACGCCTCGATGACCCCATGGCACGCCGTCGCCGAGATGGCCTCGCGACTGACCGCCGAGGGGTTCACCGCCCTCGACGAGGGGGAGGCGTGGTCGCTGGCCCCTGGCGAGCGGGTCTTCGTCGTCCGCGGCGCCAGCCTGGTCGCGCTCGTGGTCGGCAGCGAGCCCGCACCGGAGGCCGGGGCGCGCATCGTCGGCGCCCACACCGACTCGCCGGGCTTCCGGGTGCGCCCGAACCACGACGTGCGCCAGGCCGGCTACCGCCTCGTGGGGGTGGAGACCTACGGCGGGCTGCTCGCCCACACCTGGCTGGACCGTGAGCTGACCGTCGCCGGGCGCCTGGTCCTGCGCGACGGGTCGAGCGTGCTCGCCGCGCTGCCCGGCGCGCCGGTCCGCCTGCCCTCGCTCGCCGTCCACCTCGACCGCGGCGTCCGCGACGGCCTGGTCCTCGACCCGCAGCGCCACCTGGTCCCGGTCTGGGGCGCCGACCTCGACAGCGAGCCGGGCCTGCTCGAGGCGCTCGCCGACGCCGCGGGCACCGACGCCGCCGCCGTGGTCGGCCACGACCTCGCGCTCGCCGACACCCAGCCCGCCGGCGCCACCGGCGCCGACGGCACGTGGGTGGCCGCGCCGCGCCTGGACGACCTCGCCGGGTGCCACTCCGCACTGAGCGCGCTGCTCCGCTCCGCCCCGGCGACCCACGCGCAGGTCTTCGTCGCCAACGACCACGAGGAGGTCGGCTCCGGCTCGGCCACCGGCGCCCGCGGGCCGTTCCTCGGCGACGTCCTCGTCCGCCTGGTCGCGGCGACCGGCGAGCCAGCGCCGGACCCGCAGGCGTGGGCGCGGACCGTCTCGCGCTCGCGGCTGGTCTCCTCCGACATGGCCCACGCCGTGCACCCCACGCGCCCCGAGCGCCACGAGCCCGCGCACGGTCCGGCGCTCGGTGGGGGACCCGTGCTGAAGGTCAACGCGAACCAGTCCTACGCCACCGACGCCGCGACGGGCGGCTGGTTCACCGCGCGCTGCGAGGAGGCGGGCGTGCCCCTGCAGCACTTCGTCTCCCGGAACGACCTGCCGTGCGGCTCGACGATCGGGCCGCTGACCGCCACGCGCACCGGTATCGCCACGGTGGACGTCGGGGCGCCGATGCTGGCCATGCACTCGTGCCGCGAGCTGGCTTCCGCCG
>JBBSRD010000066.1:0-11270 GCA_038243415.1 Actinomycetales bacterium
CCGCGCTGGCGGGCGGTCCCTGGGCCGGATCGCGGGCCCCTCGTGGGGGGCGACCATCCCGCCCCCCGCCGCGGGCCCCAGCCGCCCCCGGCCGCCGCCCCCCGGGTCCACCTCCAGCCAGGCGCTGGCCAGCACCCGCGTGAAGTGACCGTGCCCGACGAGCACCACGTCGCGGTCCTCCAGCTCGGGGCGCACCCGCTCCAGGACCCGCCGGGCGCGCACGGCCACGTCCTCCAGGCTCTCCCCGGGATGGTCGCGGTCGCCGGGCACCACCCCGGAGGAGAAGACCTCCCAGGACCCGCCGGTCTGCTCACGGATCTGCGGGGTGGTCATGCCCTCATAGCCGCCGTAGTCCCACTCCACGAGGTCCGGCTCCACCTCGTAGGGGCTCAGGCCCGCCAGCTCCGCGGTCTCCGTGGCCCGCGAGAGCGGGGAGCACAGCACCAGCGCCCGGGGGCCGACCACCCCGGCGAGCAGCGGGGGCAGCGCGGCAGCCTGCGCGCGCCCGACCTCGTCGAGGGGGACGTCGGTGAGGCCGGTGTGCTTGCCCGCGTGGGCCCAGGGCGTGCGCCCGTGGCGCACCAGCACCAGGCGTCCGTCGTCGGAGGTGGTGCTGCCTGGGGAGGTGGCGGTCATCGCCCGACGCTAGCGGACGCCTAGGATCGCGACCGTGGGGAAAGCGTGACGCCGGCGTGATCGGCGTCCTGGCATGGATCACCGGGGGGCTCGCGGCGGTCATCGGTGTCCTGGCCGTCGTGACGACCGCGAGGGGCAAGGGGCTGGACGACGTCGAGCTCGTCGGCTCCGCCGTCCTCGAGCTCGCCCTCATCGTCCAGGGGATCATCGGTGTGGTCCTGTGGGCCGGCAGCGACCGGGTCGACGGCGCCCTGTTCATCCCCTACCTGCTCACCGCCGTGCTGGTGATGCCGCTGGCGATGTTCTGGGCCCTGGGGGAGCGCAGCCGCTACGGCACCGGGGTGCTCGCCGTCGGCGCCCTCACCGAGGTGGTCCTGGTGCTGCGCACCTGGCAGATCTGGGTGACCGGTGGCTGAGCGTCGGCGCCCTGCCGAGGTCCCCGCGATGCGGCACGGGCTCGGCCGGCTGATCGTCGCGGCCTACGCGATCTTCGCGCTGTCGGCCACCGCCCGTGCCGGCTACCAGATCGCCACGATGTTCGAGCGTGCGCCGCTGGCCTACACCCTCTCGGCCTTCGCTGCGCTCGTCTACTGCGTGGCCACCGTCTCGATCGCCCGGGCCTCGAGGGCCTCGCGCCGCGTGGCGCTGGTGGCGGTGGCCATCGAGCTGGTGGGCGTGGTGGGCGTCGGCATCGCCACCCTGGTCGACCGCGGCGACTTCCCCGACGCCACCGTGTGGTCCGACTTCGGCTCCGGGTACGGGTACCTGCCGCTGGTCCTGCCCGTCGTCGGCCTGCTCTACCTGCTGCGCTCCCGGCGACACCCCGGCTGAGCGCGCCGACCCGGGTCGGCTGACGCACGGGGTCGGCTCAGGGTGAGGTCAGCGGCGCGGGCACCTCGTCGGAGCGACCGTAGGCCCGCACGTCGGCGACGGTGACCTCCTCGAGACCCCGGTCGACCAGGGCGAGCAGCGTCGTGGTGGTGGTGAAGGACAGCCGCAGCCCCCGGTCGGAGATCTTCAGGCCCGCGGGGCGCAGCGCCCCGCCGAAACGGTCCGACGCCGGGCGGATGCGGACCCACAGCGCCTTCGGGTCGCTGCCCTGCAGCCCCGCGACCACGCGGGCACGCTGGTCCAGCCAGGTGCGCACCGCCGTGCGGGCGCGGCCCTCCAGCTCCCAGTGGTGGGTGCCGGCGAGGTCGACGGTGGTGACCTGGCGCAGCGCCCCCGATCCTGCGGGCCCGCCGGCGTCCACGGCGTCGAGCGCGAGCCCGGCCATCACGTCCTCGCGGGCCCCGGTCAGGGCCAGGAGGTGGGTGTGGGCACAGAAGCGGGCCCACACCTCGGGGAGGATCGCACCGGGGTAGCGGTCCGGCACCGCCAGGGCGAGCAGACGGCGCACCTGCTCCGCGCGGGTGCGGGGGACCGGTACCGGGGCCGGCATGGTCAGGGCGGCGACCAGGGCGTCGAGGGTGCCAGCGGGAGCGAGCCGCAGCTCTTCGGCGTGGGCGGCGAGGGCCCTGACGGCGCTGGCGCGGGCCCGCAGCCCCGGGAGCGAGGCGGGGTGGGCCTCGTCGGTGGCCGCCGCGTCGACCCAGGCGGTCACGAGGTCGGGGGAGAGGAGCGCCCCGACGGAGTCCTGGCCGGGGACGGGCTCGGGCCCGTCGGGACCCGCGGCGTGGGCGAGCAGCTCACGCAGCGCCCAGCGCCGCTGGCGCACCGTGGACGGCGAGGCCGCGGTGAGGGTGGCCAGGTAGTGCTGCACCAGCGCGTCAGGACCCATGATCAGCACGATATCGGAAACAAAAAAAAGAACGGCACACCCGCCACCCGCCACGGTGATCATGGACGATTGGACCTTTCAGGAGCCGCACGGTGCACATGGCCCATGATCACCGCCTGGGACCCTCAAGGTTGCATGATCGTCGAGGTGCCCGGGGTCGACAGGTGAAGATCCGCACGGGTATCTACGGGTCGGCGCTGCTGCCTGCAGGGCCCTGTGAGCGGCTGTCGCTGGCAGGCTCCGAGGGGCGAGGGCCCCACCGTTGCGCCGTGCATCGGCCGGTCCCTCGGCGGGGCCAGGTGGGTGTCTCAGGGGAGGGCCTCGCCCCACCGGTCCACCTCGATCCGGCCTCGTAATGACATAATGTCAATTATCGGCGAACCGTGGGAGGGGTGCCCTGGTCGGAGCGGGGCGCTCGGGATGCGTGCTGACCGTCGGATCATCGCCGCTGGTCCCCACGCGAGGTGAGTGAGGTGCTTGCGTTGGCGCCCCGGGCTGCGAGGACGCTCCGAACGCTCGAGGGCCCGCCCGCGCACCAGCGCGGACGGGCCCTCGAGGAGCAGGTGAGGCAGGTCAGTTGACGACTTGGCCCGCCTTGTCGTACTCCTTGATCTGACCGGTGGCCAGCTTGACCTGGTACTGCTTGAGCTCCCGCTTGACCGTGCGGGCCAGGATGTAGAGGCCGATGACGTTCGGCACCGACATGAGGAAGATCATCGAGTCCGAGAAGTCGATCACGGGCCCGAGCGAGAGGGCCGCGCCGATGACGGTGAAGATCACGAAGACGATCTTGAAGACGAACTCTGCCTTCGTGCTGTCGTTGAACAGGTACCCGACGGCCTTCATCCCGTAGTAGCTCCACGAGATCATCGTGGAGAAGGCGAACATGACGATCGCGATCGCCAGCAGGATCGGGAACCACGGGATGACGGTCTCGAAAGCCGCCGACGTGAGCGCGACGCCCCCGAGCTCGGAGGCCGCCTCGTCCTGGTACGCGCCGCTGATGACGATGACCAGCGCCGTGGCGGTGCAGACCACGATGGTGTCGATGAAGGGCTCGAGGAGGGAGACGTAGCCCTCGGTCGCCGGCTCCTTGGTGCGCACCGCGGAGTGGGCGATGGACGCCGAACCGACGCCCGCCTCGTTGGAGAACGCCGCCCGCTGGAACCCGACGATGAGGACGCCGACGAACCCGCCGGCGACCGCCGTCGGGTTGAAGGCGCCGGTGAGGATGTCACCGAACGCCGGCAGCACCCGGTCGAGGTTGAAGAGGATGACCACCAGGACCGAGACCAGGTAGATCGCGGCCATGGCTGGCACGAGCTTCTCGGTCACCTTGGCGATCGACTTGATGCCGCCGATGATGACGGCGCCGACGGCGACCGCGAAGATCACACCGATGATCCAGTTGTAGTCCGCGAAGATCGAGCTCTCGCCGCCGGTCACGGCGACGATCTGTGCGGTGGCCTGGTTGGACTGGAACATGTTGCCGCCGCCGAGCGAGCCGCCGATGGTGAAGATGGCGAAGGCCACGGCGAGGACCTTGCCGAAGGCGTGGCTGCCGGTGACCTTGCCGACACCCTTCTCGAGGTAGTACATCGGTCCGCCCGAGACCGAGCCGTCGGCCCGCTCGTTGCGGTACTTCACCCCGAGGGTGCACTCGACGAGCTTGGTGGACATGCCGAAGAAGCCGGCCATGATCATCCAGAAGGTGGCGCCCGGCCCGCCCAGGGAGATGGCGACGGCCACCCCGGCGATGTTGCCCAGCCCGACCGTGCCGGAGACCGCGGTGGCCAGGGCCTGGAAGTGGGAGACCTCCCCCGCGTCGTTGGGGTTGGAGTACTTCCCGCGGACCAGGTCGATCGCGTGCTTGAACCCGCGCACGGTGAGGAAGCCCATGTAGACGGTGAAGATGACGGCCGCCACGATCAGCCACACGACGATGAGCGGCAGGGACGCCCCGCCGACGTCGACGGAGAAGAAGACGATGCTCGTGATCCAGTCCGCGACCGGCGTGGTCGCGTCGGAGATCGCCGCGTCGATGCCGGTGGGCTCAGCGGTGGTCAGGACGGGAGCGGCCGCCAGGAGGGAGCTCACGGGATCACCACGACGGGGACCGGGCAGTGCTGGGCGAGCTCGGAGGTGTACGAGCCCAGGATGCGGGCACGCAGCTTCGAGGAGTCACCGGTGCGCCCGACCACGACGAGCCCGGCGCCGCTGCCGCGGGCCATCGCGGCGAGGACGTCTGCGGTGTCACCGTGACGGGCGACGGTGGAGACCGAGGTGCCGCGGTCGACGGCGAGCTTCTCCAGCGGCTCCAGGACCTGCTCCTGCGCGGCCTTGAGCTCCGCCTCGCGGCGGCTCCCCCGGCGCTCGTTCTCCTCGTTGGTGGTGAAGGAGAACGGCGACCACGGGATGACGTGGCACAGGAGCACGCGGGCCGCGGGGTCGCTCTCCTGCCGCTGCTCGCTCACGGGGTCGCCCTCCGGCGAGGTCTCCCCGCTCCCGTCGGCCGGAGCCGGCTCAGGGGTGCGCGTCCAGCCGTCGGGACGGGGGACGGAGGCGAGGTCGCACGCCCAGGTGACGGCGCGCCGGCTCGCCTCCGAGGTGTCGACGCCGACGACGATGTCGTGTGTCATGAAGGCCCTCCCGGGCGGTCTGCGGTGCGCGTGTGTCTGACGACGGGTGCATGGTCCAGTCGATGCCGGCCGCGACTTCGCGGCGTGCAGGCACGGTAGCCACCCATCGGCCCGCGCGGGACCAACGAGCCACACATTTCTGCGTCATTTCTGCAACGACGCTGAGAGGACCCCGTGATGTTGCGCTGCGTGAGCTGTTCGTCGCAGTCCGGGGTCCCGAGTGCTCGTCAGGCGCGGTGACGCTCCTTGACGATGCTGGTCCACCCCGCGCCGACCATCACGACGGCCACGGCGCCGCACAGGGCCGGCAGCGCCAGGGCGGAGCGGCCCCCCGCCTCGTCCACCCACGCCCCCGCCAGCGCCGCACCGGCCGCCACGCCCAGCCCCAGCGACGTCGAGACCCACGTCAGACCCTCGGTGAGGCGGGCGGGTGCGACGAGCTCGCCGACCAGGGCGTTCCCGGCGATGAGCATCGGCGCGATCGCGAACCCCGCGACGAAGAGCAGGCCCGCCAGCACCCCGATGGAGTCCAGGACGTCGAAGGAGCGCACCAGCGCGAGCACCCCGACGCCGCCGGCGAAGCCCAGCGCCCCGACGGCGAAGCGCCGCCCGGCGCTCGCACGCCAGTGGACCGTCCCGTACGCCAGCCCCGCCAGCAGCGAGCCGATCGCGTACAGGGCCAGGACCAGACCCGCGGCCCACCCGGCGCCGCGGTCCGCGGTGTAGGCGACGGTCACCACCTCCACGGAGCCGAAGACGCCTCCGGCGGCGACGAACACGATCGCGATGACCGGCATGCCCGGGGTGGCCAGCACGGCGGTGCCCTTCACCGGCCTCGCGCGCGAGGCCGCCGGCTCGGTGGAGCGCTGGGCGCGCAGCACCGCTCCCCCGGCCCCCACAGCGACCGCCGCGACGACCAGGCCGGCCGGCGGCCACACCGCGGTCGCCAGCACGGTGACGATCACCGGTCCCGTGGCGAAGACCACCTCGTCGAGCACCGACTCCAGGGAGAACGCGGTCGACAGCCGGCGCCCCTCCAGGGCGTACGCCCACCGGGCCCTCACCAGCGCCCCGAGCGAACCGATGGTCGTCCCCATGACCACCGCCGCGACCGCCACCAGGAGCAGGGGCGCCCGCAGGCTGGCGAGGACCACCAGCGCGCTCAGGCCGACCAGGTGCACGGTGATCGCGGGGCGCATGACGCGGGCCTGCCCGTGGCGGTCCACCGCCCTCGACACCAGGGGCGAGCACACGGCCGAGACCAGCGCGTACGCCGCGGCGATCAGCCCCGCGGCCCGGTAGGAGCCGTAGCTGGCCTGGACGAGCAGCACGATCCCGATGCCCAGCATCGAGATCGGCAGGCGCGCCACCAGGCCCGCGACCACGAAGACCTTCGCGCCAGGGACGGACAGGACGTCGCCGTACACCGCCAGACCCCTCGGGGCGCTGCCGGCGGGCTGGACGAGAGGGACGGGAGGGACGGGGGCTGGCTCGCTCACCCCTGCGGCTCAGCAGCGCTGGACCGCGCGTCGTGGGTGCGCGCGCCCTCGCCGGGCCCGCCGTCCAGGTCCACCGGCGCCAGGTCGGCGAACACGTCGCCCGGACCAGGGTTGCCCGGGACGCTGGTCCCCCCCAGGTGGCGGACGACGCCCCACACCGCGTTCAGGCCCGTGGTCACCGCTCCCTCCACCCACCCGGGGGTGAAGGAGATGTCGTCACCGGACAGGAAGACCCCGCGCCGCTCGGGGGCCGCACCGTCCTGCAGGAAGTGGGAGAACAGCCGTCGCTGGTAGCGGTAGTGCCCCGGCAGCGCCCCCCGGAAGGCCCCCATGAAGTTCGGGTCGGACTCCCAGGAGATCGTCACCGGCTCCCCCACCACGTGGCTGGCCACGTCCAGGCCCGGATAGGTCTTCGCCAGGGACGCCAGCATCCGGCGCACCCGCGCCGGGGGATCCATCGACAGCCACTTCAGCGCGTCGTCGTTCCACGTGTAGCTCAGGCAGATCAGCGCGGGAGCGTCCAGGCGCACGTTCCCCTGCGCGTCCACGTCCTCCAGCAGGTACGTCGCGCGCGTCATCCGGTCCGTCAGCGTCGTCGACAGCACCCGGCGCCCGGTCTCCGGGTCGACGTCGTGCCAGAACGGCCGGTCGACCATGACGAACGTCTTCGAGGACTGCGCGTAGTGGGAGCGGTCCATCGCCATCCACGTCTCGACGTCGAAGAGCTCCTCCTCGGTGTCGATGCTCGCGCTCAGCAACCAGCACTGGCCCGTGAGCACCGCGGCGCTCGCGGCGCGCTCGGTGCCCCACCGGTCCGTCACCAGCACGTCGCTGCCGCCGGGGTCGCGGCGGACCGCGGTGACCCCGGGCAGGGGCGCGCCCCGGTGGAGGGAGGACAGCGACGTGCCCGCGGGCCAGTGGCGTCCCTCGCCCTCTTCCAGGGGGCGGTGCCACAGCCCCACGGGAACCTGCTGGGCGCCGCCGAGCAGGCGCTGGTGCTCGCTGTCGGCGTCGGTGGCCACCACCCGCAGGATCTCCAGGATGCTGTGGGGGAAGTCGGTGTCCCACCCGCCGGTGCCGAAACCCACCTGCCCGAACAGCTCGCGGTGCGCGAACGGCAGGGACGCGAACGCCTTGGACGCGGCGATGAAGCCGTAGAAGCTCAGCTCGTCGTAGCGCGCCACCAGGGGGTCCCAGACCGCCTTGATGGTCGCGCTGTCCCGTTCGGCGATCGCCCGCTGCAGCGCGGGCAGGCCCACCTCCCTCAGGGCCTCGGACCACGCCTGCGCCACCTCCGCGTAGATCGGCGGGAGCTCAGCCAGGGACGTGGCGTAGTGCACCTCGCCGCCGACGTCGATCACCGTGGACGGCGCCGCCGGGGACAGCGGGTTCGGGAACGGCGCGGTGCGGACCCCCAGGAGCGACCTGTAGTGGGCAAAAGCCTTCGAGGACACCGGGAACCGCATCCCCCCCAGGTCCGCGACGGTCCCCGGGCCCTCACCCATCGACACCGAGCGCAGCCGCCCCCCCACCTGGTTGGCCTCGTAGACCACCGGGCGCAGCCCCAGGCGCATCAGCTCGTAGGCGACGACGACCCCGGACATGCCCGCTCCGACCACCGCCACGTCCATGCCCAGCGCGCTCTCCGGCACGGAGCCCAGGCCGGCGGGGTGCGCCAACCAGCGGTCGTAGGAGAACGGGAAGTCCGGCACCAGCATCGTCAGCGGGCCCTGGGACGGCGGGACGCGGTCACCGTCGCCCACCTCACCCGGGAGACCGGGCCCGTCCGGCTGTCCCGGCAGCGGAGGGACGAGGTCCAGGTCGGCAGAGGCCGAGGTCACGAGAGCGTCCCGCACGACATCACCAGCACCACGGCATGGTAAGCCGCCGCGAGGCGCGTAACTCGCCGACACCGTCGAGACCCCGACGGCTGCCATGCTGCCCCCGTGATCGCCGACACCCCCCCGACGGCCGCCCCCGTGATCGCCTACGCCCACCGCGGCGTCCACGTCGCCACCCCCGCCGGCCCCGCGCCCGAGGAGAACACCGCCGCCTCCATCGCCGCCGCAGCGACCCTCGGCTACCTCTGGGTGGAGACCGACGTGCGCGCCACCTCCGATGGCGCCGTGGTCCTCGCCCACGACCCCGACCTCGCCCGCGTCACCGGCCTGCAGGCCATCGACACCGTCGTCGCCGACCACACCCTCGCCCGGCTCACCGCCCTCGCCGCCGCCGCCGGCTACCACCTGACCACCCTCGAGCAGGCCTCCGACGCCGTCCCCGGCGTCCGGCTCAACGTCGACGTCAAGGCCGACGCCGCCGTGCCCGGCGTCGTGGCGCTCGCGGAGCGCCGCCCCGAGCTCGTCGAGCGGTGGCGGGTGGCGAGCTTCTCCGAGCGCCGCCGGTCCGCCGTCGTCGACGGGCTGCGCGCGATCCCTGGCTGCGAGGCGGTGCGCAGCTCGGCGTCGGCGCCCCTGTCCCTCGCCGCCGTGGTCATCGCCCACGCCCCGGTCCCGCGTGCGCTGCGCGGACGGGCGATGGGCGGGCTCGCCCGGTACGCCGGCATCGACGCCCTGCAGCTGCCCCCCACGACCACCGTCCCCCTGCCCCGCACCCTGGTCAGCGCGCTGGGCCCCTACGGACGGTGGCTGCAGCGGGTACTGACCGACGTGCCCGTGATCAGCGCCCCCCTGCTCGGCGCCTCCCACCGGGGAGGCCTCGCCGTCCACGGGTGGACCGTCGACGACCCCGCACAGATGCGCGAGCTCGCCGCGGCCGGCGTCGACGCGATCATCACCGACGAGCCCGAGGTCCTCGCCGGCGTGCTGCGCGAGCGCGGCCAGGCCTGGCCCCAGCTCGGCGCAGACCGGCGGGAGGCGTCATGAGCGACGCGGCCCCCCCCGGGGAGGGTGGGCCCACCGCCGACCTCGCGCTGCGCCGGCGCCAGCAGCGGTCCTGGTACTTCTACGACTGGGCCAACAGCGCCTACGTCACCACCACCGCCACGGTCCTCTTCACGCCCTACCTCGCCTCCATCGCGAGGGCCGCCGCGTGCCCCGGCGGGGACACCGACCCCGGCGTGGTCGACGGGGTGTGCACCGCGACGCTCTCCGTCCTCGGTGTGCCCGTCGCCCCCGGCTCCCTGCCGCTGTACGTCGTCACGTTCTCCACGATCCTGTCCGCGGTCCTCGTGCCCGCCGTCGGGGTGCTCGCGGACCGCTCCCCCAGCCCGCGCCGCCTCCTCGGGGGCTTCGCCGCCGTCGGGGCGCTCGCGGCCGCCTCCATGGTCTTCATCACCGGCACCGACTGGCTGCTCGGCGCGCTCCTCGAGACGGTCGCTGCCCTCTGCCTGGGCGCCTCGCTCGCCGTCTACAACTCCCTGCTCGTCACCGTCGCCACCCCCGACGAGCGCGACCGCGTCTCCTCGCGCGGGTGGGCGCTCGGCTACGCCGGCGGGGGGCTGCTCCTGGCCATCAACCTCGTGACGCTCAACAGCGCCGAGAGCCTCGGCCTCAGCCAGAGCGGAGCCGTGCGCGTCTCGCTGCTCACCGCCGGGCTCTGGTGGGGGCTGTTCACCCTGATCCCCGTCCTCGGCCTGCGCGGCCTCGACCGCGAGCCGCCGACCGGCCCGGTCAGGGCCACCCCCGTGGGCGCGGCGATCCGCGAGTCGATCACCGGCGTGGTCACCACCGTGCGCCACGCCCGCGCCTACCCCCAGACGCTGCTCTTCCTCGGAGCGTTCGTCCTGTTCAACGACGGCGTGCAGACCGTCATCGCCACCGCCAGCATCTACGGCCAGGACGAGCTCGGCTTCGAGCCCGGCCAGCTCGTCGTCGCGATCCTCCTCGTCCAGATCGTCGCCATCGGCGGCGCTCTCCTGTTCGGGCGCCTGGCCATCGCCATCGGCTCCTGGCGCGCGATCCTCGTCTCCCTCGCCATCTGGCTCGTCGTGGTCGTCGCCGCCCTCTTCCTGCCCGCAGGGCGCTTCGGCCTGTTCCTCGCCCTCGCTGCCAGCATCGGCATCGTCCTCGGCGGCACCCAGGCCATCTCCCGCTCCCTCTACAGCCAGCTCGTCCCCCGAGGAGCCGAGGCCGCCTACTTCGGGCTCTACCAGGCCGCCGACCGCGGGACCAGCTGGCTCGGCACCCTCGTCTTCGGTCTCGTCTTCCAAGCCACCGGCTCCTACCGCCCCGCGCTGGCCTCCCTCATGGTCTTCTTCGTCCTCGGGGGCGTCCTCCTCGCCACGGTGAAGGTCCGCGCCGGCATCGAGACCGCCGGCAACGACCAGCCAGCCACCGTCTGAACCAGCGCGAACCACCCGGGCCACCCCTGGGTGTCACCAAGATCACATCCTGAGGAACTCGACGAGCCGGCGCTCGCGGAACACCCCGCTCCTCCTGCTCGTTATCACCACAGGCGCCTCTGCCGCGAGGCGACGCGTACCACCGCCCGGGCGGGAGCTTGCAGCGCACCCGCGGCCCGCTGTTGAACCGGCAGACCGAACCCTCGAGGCGACGACCACGAACCACCACGGGACGCGCAGCGGCCCCGTGGGTTCAGATCGAGCCCGCGAGGCCCACCGCCCCGCAGCGCTGAAGGCACGAGCCCGACGCGCCGATGCACCAGGACCGACGACGAGGAGAGACCGATGAGCGACCGCAGCCTGAGAGGCACCCGCCTGGGCGGTTCCAGCATGGAGAGCGAGGAGGGCGTCGA
>JBBSRD010000067.1:0-11195 GCA_038243415.1 Actinomycetales bacterium
AGCACCTGCGCGTCGTTGTGGGCGCGGGCCAGGGTCGCGGTCTCCACGCTCCAGCCCAGGGCGGCCCGGATGCCGGGGACCGCGTTGGCGGCGATCTGCTCCCCGTTGCCGGACCCACCGGTGACGATGCCCAGGGATCCCGGGTCCTCGCTGACGGCGATGGCCGCGGGGAGGACGACGACGGGGTCGTCGTCGACGGGGTCCATCTCGTGGGGCCCGTGGTCGGTGACCTCGTGGCCGCCGTCGCGCAGGTGCTCCACGAGGTGGTTCTTCAGCTCGTACGAGGCGTGGTCTCCGCCGAGGTGGACGCGCATGGGGGCAGTGTGTCAGCCGTCGCCGACACACCGCCCCCTGGCGGATCCTGCGGGGACCTCAGTCGAAGATGGGGCCCACGTCGCGCGAGCGCTTCAGCTCGTAGAAGCCGTCGAACCGGGAGACCGCGAGCACGCCGTCCCACAGGGTGCCGGCCTCCTCGCCCTTCGGCGCGGGCGTGATCACGGGACCGAAGAACGCCGGGCCGTCGGTGCCGTCGGGGTTGGCCACGGCGATGACGGGGGTGCCGACGTCGTCGCCCACCCGGTCGATGCCCTCGCGGTGGCTGGCCTCGAGGACCTCGTCGTACTCCGTGGAGTGGGCGAACGCGATGAGGTCGGCCGGGAGGCCCAGCTCCTCCAGGGCACCAGCGGTGGCCTTCTCGAGGTCCTCCTCGCCGCCGGGGTGCAGGCGCGTGCCGATCGCGGTGTAGAGGTCACGGACGAGGCCGGGGCGCTCCGCGGCGTGCAGCTCACGGGCGGCGATGACCACACGGACGGGGCCCTTGGCGCGCTCCATCTTCTCCATGTAGTCCGCATCGAGGTCGCGGCCCTCGTTGAGCACCGCGAGGGACATCACCTTGAGCTCCAGGTCGATGTCGCGCATCTGCTCGACCTCCAGCATCCAGCGGGAGGTCATCCACGCCCACGGGCAGATCGGGTCGAACCAGAACTCGACGCGGGTGGAGCCTTCAGCGGTGGTGGTCATGCTTGCGCCAACCCCCGGCACGCGTGGCAGCATTCCCGAGGTGCCGCAGACCCCAGCCTCGTCCCCCGACGCCCCCGCGACGTTCGCCGCCACCTCCGAGCAGCTGAACATCACCCGGGAGGAGGCGCGCGCCCGCTCGGCGCTGCTCAGCGTCGACGCCTACGCGGTGGACCTGGACCTGACCGGCGACGGCCCCTCGTTCGGCTCGCGCACCCGCCTGTCCTTCACCTCCCGGGAGGTGGGCGCCTCGACGTTCGTCGACCTCGTGGCCTCCTCCGTGGAGTCCATCGAGCTGAACGGCGTGACCGTCGACGTGGCGGACGCATTCGACGGCGCCCGGATCCGCCTCGACGGCCTGGCCGCGCAGAACACCCTCCACGTCGTGGCGCGCTGCGCCTACTCGACGTCGGGCGAGGGGCTGCACCGCTTCGTCGACCCGGTGGACGACGAGACCTACCTCTACAGCCAGTTCGAGGTCGCCGACTCCCGCCGGGTCTTCACGGTGTTCGAGCAGCCGGACCTCAAGGCCACCTTCGCCTTCACCGTCACCGCGCCGCAGGCCTGGGAGGTCGTCTCCGTCTCGCCCACGCCGTCCCCCACGCCGGCGGCGGGCGGCGCGGCCACCTGGGCCTTCGAGGCGACGCCCGTGCTCTCCTCCTACGTCACCGCGATCATCGCTGGGCCGTACACCGCGGTGCGCGGCGAGCTGACGTCGAGCGACGGGCGCACCATCCCCCTCGGCGTCCTCGCCCGCGCCTCGCTCGCGGAGCACCTCGACGCCGAGGAGATCATGGCGATCACCCGCGACGGCTTCGCCTTCTACGAGGAGTGGTTCGACCGGGCCTACCCCTTCGTCAAGTACGACCAGGTCTTCGTCCCGGAGTTCAACGCCGGCGCCATGGAGAACGCCGGTGCGGTGACGTTCGTGGAGAGCTACGTCTTCCGCTCCCAGCCCACCGGGGCGACGGTCGAGCGGCGCGCCGAGACGATCCTCCACGAGCTCGCCCACATGTGGTTCGGCGACCTCGTGACCATGGTCTGGTGGGACGACCTGTGGCTCAACGAGTCCTTCGCGACGTACGCCTCGGTCCTCGCCATGGCCGAGAGCACCCGCTGGACCGGCGCGTGGACCACCTTCGCGTCCCACGAGAAGGCGTGGGCCTACCGCCAGGACCAGCTGCCCTCGACGCACCCGATCGTCGCGGACATGGTCGACCTCGAGGCCGTCGAGGTGAACTTCGACGGCATCACCTACGCGAAGGGCGCCTCGGTGCTCAAGCAGCTCGTGGCCTGGGTGGGGCGCGAGCACTTCACCGCCGGGCTGCGGGCCTACTTCACCGAGCACGCCTACGGCAGCACCACGCTCGACGACTTCCTCCGCGCCCTGGAGACCGCGTCCGGCCGTGAGCTGCGGAACTGGTCGGCGGTGTGGCTCGAGCAGGCCGGCGTGACCACGCTGCGCCCGGACCTCACCACCGACGAGGAGGGCGTCATCACGGCGTTCTCGGTCGTCCAGGACGCCCCGGCCAGCCACCCCGTGCAGCGTCCGCACCGCCTCGCGATCGGCCTGTACTCCCTCGCGGCGCACTCCGACGGCTCCCCCGAGACGCTGCGCAGGGTCCACCGCGTCGAGGTGGACGTCGACGGGGCCTCCACCGAGGTCCCCGGGCTCGTGGGGCAGCCCCGGCCGGACCTCGTGCTGGTCAACGACGACGACCTCGCCTACGCCAAGGTCCGCATGGACCCCGCGTCGCTCGCCACCGCCGTCGGGCACGTGGCCCAGATGCCGGACGCCCTGCCGCGCTCGCTGGTCCTGAGCGCCGCGTGGGACATGACGCGCGACGCCGAGATGGCCCCCCGCGACTTCGTCGACCTCGTCCTGGCCGACGCCGGCGTGGAGACCGAGTCCTCCGTGCTCCTCACCCTGCTGCGCCAGCTCGCCACGACGCTGTCGATGTTCGTCGCCCCCGGGCTGCGCGAGGGCGTCGAGGCCGAGGTCGGCGACGAGCTCCTGCGCCTGGCCTCCAGCGCCGAGGCCGGGTCCGACGGTCAGCTGCAGCTGACCAAGACGCTCGCCGCACGGGCGTCGCGGCCCGCCCACCTCGACGCGGTGGCCGGCCTGTACGACGGCTCGATCGGGTGGGAGGGCCTGCGGGTCGACGTGGACCTGCGGTGGGAGCTGCTGACCTCGCTGGTCGCCGGCGGGCGCGCCGGCGCCGGGGCCATCGACGCGGAGAGCGCCCGCGACGACACCGCCGCGGGGCGCCGCTCCGCCGCCACGGCCCGCGCCGCCCTCCCCACGCTGGAGGCGAAGCAGGCCGCCTTCGACGCCGTGCTGCACCCCGCGGCCGGCGCCGAGCTCGCCAACGCGGTCGCGGCGGCGACCATCGCCGGCTTCGGGCGGGTCGTCGGCGAGGAGGGCCGCTCGCTCCTGGGCGAGTTCGTCGAGCCGTACTTCGCGGTCATCGAGGACGTGTGGCGCACGCGGAGCAACGAGATGGCCCAGCAGGTGGTGACGGGGTTGGCGCCCGTGATGCTCGCCTCGCCGTCGCTGCTCGGGCTCTACGACCGGTGGCTCGGGGACGCCCCCGCCGACCTCCCGGCGCTGAAGCGCCTCGTCTCGGAGGACCGCGCCGGTGTCGCGCGGGCCCTCGCCGCGCAGGAGGCCGACCTGGCGCGGTAGGTCCCCCGGCGGGTGGCGCCGCGCCGCGACGACGCGGTGCGACGCCACCTGCCCGCCGTCTTCAGTGCTCCGACGCCCGCCCGACGACGCCAGCTCGAGTGACCCGCTCGCTGCGCCCTCGTCGAGCGGGGACCTGGTGTTCCCGACACGCCGCAGGAAGCCACCCCAAGTCCCCGCTCGACCCGTCATGAGTGCACCAGCTCCCCGCTCGGCCACGGCCTGCCGCAGGAAGTCCCCGCTCGGCCCAGAGCTCCCGCAGCAGCTCCCCCTGGACGGCGCCACCCACTCATCGGGTCGGGCATGACCGGTCTTCGTCCACACCGCGGTGGCCCGCCATGGCCGTCGTCCACAGGTTTCGGCTCGGTCGCGACACCGTGGCCCCGCCGGGCACCACGGTGGGGCCATGTCGACCATGACGGACGCAAGAAGTTCCCTGGCTGTGCGTGCATCGGACCAGGACGGGGTGCTGACCCGGCGGGACCTCGCCGAGCACGGCATCACGTCCCACGTCCTCCGCACCAGGCTGAGATCGGGTGACTGGGACCACCTCTTGCCAGGCACCTACCTCGCGGAGGTCGGACGCACCGGGCCTCAGCTTCAGCGGGCCTGGTCACGGTCGGCGGTGCTCACGGTGCCCGGCGCGACGCTGAGCCACGGCAGCGCCGCCAGGCTGCACGGGATCGAAGGGGTGCCGAGGTCCGGGGCCGTCGACGTCCTCGTCCCCCGTCGGGTCGAAGCGGTGCACCGGCCGCTCGTACCGCGCCGGTGGAAGGTCGTTCCCGAGCAGGTCGAGGACCTCGACGGCCTGCCGGTCACCTCCGTGATCAGGACGCTGGCGGACCTCGTCCCGCTGCTCGACCGCCCCGACGGGCTCGCCGTGCTCGACTCCGCGCTGCACCGGGGGCTCGTGGACGTCGCTGGCGTCGAGGCCGCCGCCGCGATGGCGGCACGACGACGGGGCGCAGCCCAGGTCTCGGGCCTCTGGGCCCTGGCCGACGGCCTCGCGGAGACCCCGATCGAGAGCCGGTCCCGGTTGCGGTGCCTCGACGCCGGGCTGTCACCCCGGGCCCTCCAGGAGGAGATCCGTGACGACCACGGCCACCTCCTGGTCCGCGGCGACATGACGTTCGAGCGGCTCGACCCCTCCGAGCCGCCGCTGATCCTCGAAGCGGACGGGCGCGGGCCCCACGGCGCCCCCGACGCGCTGTACCACGACCGGTGGCGGGCGAACACGCTCATGGCTCTCGGCCACCGGATCGTGCGCTGCACCTGGCGCGACACCTGCAGCCGGCTCGCCATCCCGACGATGGTCCGTGCCGCACTCTGAGGGCGATGGACCGTGAGCGGGAGCCTGCACGGCGAAGGAGGCGGGCACGACGTCGCCTCGCTGCCCCGCAGCAGGTGACGAGAGGCGTCGACCGGGCATGGACGACCCGACGGATCTGGAACGACCGCGTGAGCGCACCCCTGAGGAGGAGCGCGCCGCTGCAGAGCTGCCCGATGTCGCCGCAGAGTCCGGCGCCCGGCGCCCTGGCGCGCTCGAGCTCGACGCGTCAGGACGTCTCACGCGCATCCAGCACCAGTCGGCCCGTCAGCACCGGCGTCGGCTGGCGGGACGGGCGGCGATCAGGGCCGCCGCCGTGGCCGCGGTGGCGCTCATCGAGCCCGTGGTGCTGCTCGGTGGGCACGGCGGCGGCGTCGTCGCCGCTCCCGGTTCGGAACGGTGGCCCGAAGGCCCCGCGCCGGAGGAGTCCATGGCGCCCTCGGAGGATGACGAGCCCGTCGGCGAAGCCGCCAGGGCCGGGGGCTCGCTCGAGCCGACCGATGACCGATGACCAGGTCACGTCCTTCGTGACCGCAGCGCAGGGTGGACCCGCCGGCACCCTCGGTGCCGGCAACGCCCGGCACCTCCGCGACGACGGCCTCGACTCCTCGATGTCTGTCGGGGGCTGGTGCCGGGAGGACCTCCTGCCGGTGGAGGTCGAGGCTTTTGAGACGGGGACGGGGACCTCCGCAGAGGCGGAGGAGTCACCGGACGACGCCTGGTCGGTGACCTGGTGGGAGGCCTCACCGTCATCCCTGCACCGGTCCCCGGTGCCGTGCAGGCCGTCGCGCCGGTCAAGGGTGCGCCGGGTCACGCCTGCTGCTGCTCCGGCTCTGCAGACTCTCTCCGCGCGGCACCGTGCCGCCCTCGCGCTGCGCTACCTCGAGGACTGGACCGACGACGACATCGTCGAGCGGAGCTGCGCTGCGCTGCAGGCGCCGGGAGCCCTGGAGACCGACGGCACGACCGCAGGATCCGGCGCCGCCGAGCGGGGAGCGCGTGCGGACGACACGCCGCGCGAGGCCGCACCGGCTCCCCGCTCGACCGGCAGCGTCGCGCCGGCTCCCCGGACGGAGCAGCCATCGCCGCACAAAAGTCACTATTACTCGACATGAAGTCGAGTAAACATGACACTCGCTCCATGGGACGGACATCAGCCAGGGGCAGGCGCAACGCGGTACGAGCCGCGCGGCAGGCCGCAGGGCTGACCCAGGCCGACCTGGCCGAGGCGGTCGGTGTCTCGCGCCAGACGGTGGTCGCGCTCGAGGCGGGCGACTACGCCCCCTCGGTCTACCTGGCCCTCGCCGCCGCGGCGCGGCTCGGCGCCACCGTGGAGGACCTGTTCGGGGAGAGGACGCCGGCGGCTGCGCCGGCGGTGGGCCACGAGATGGAGGCACGACGACGAGCACCTTCGACGACGCACCGGTCGACGCGAGCACAGCGGCCGACGACGAGCCGCAGCGGCGCGGCGGATGGTTCGTCCGCGCCGCCGGCGCCGTCGGCGACCTGGGCGACCTCTTCTACTGCGAGGAGCGCCAGCGAGACGTCTGGAACGAGGCGTCAGCGGTCGGGTTGCAGCTGATGCTGTGGCTCGGCATGGCCGCCGCGGCCGCCATGGTCTGGATCGGGGGTGCCACCGCGCTGCCCTACGCGGTGACGCTCTACGGCGTGATCGGGGTGTCGGCGGTCGTGACGCTCACGTACTCCAGCGCGCTCGGCGTCAGCGGCACCGAAGGGTTCCGCACCCTGCAAGTGAGGATGCCGGTCTACGCCCTCCTGCTCGCCGCGTTCGTCGTCGGCGCGGTCAGAGCGGTTCCCGCCGGGCAGGACGGCTTCGTCGGCGGCATGGCGCAGGGCGCCGCCATCGGGGGGCCGCTGCGGGAGTCCTGCTCGTCGTCGCCCTCGTGCGCGCAGCCCGTCAGAGCCGGCGCACCGGTGGGTGAAGGCAGCGCCGAGCGGGGACATCGCAGGGGCGACACGCCGGACACAACAACACCGGCTCTCCGCTCGACCCGGGCCGAGCACCCCGGCTCCCCGCTCGAGCCGGACGGCGCGCACCGGCCCTCACCCGGTCGGGGTGCGGCTCAGAACCCGTGCAGGGTCGGGGAGGTGGTGGGCTCCCACGCCAGGGCTGCCCCGAAGCGGCGGACGGCCCCGGGGGTGCGCTCGACGACGCGGCCCGCCGCGGCGAGGCGGACCAGCGACGTCTCCCCCAGATAGGTGGCCGACAGGGTCGCCACGTCCAGCTCGACGTCGGGGGCGGCGGCGGTGGCGCTGATCTCGGCGGGCAGGCCGCCCGGCACGTGACCGGAGCCGAGGCCCGCGTCGTCCACGCGCACCCGCCACCGCCCACCGGACAGGACGAGCGGGTCCCCCACCTCGACCACCACGTCCACGGGGGCGCAGTACCGGCGGGCAGCCAGGGCGGCGGGCACGTCGAGCAGACGCACCCAGTAGACGTCCTCCTGCGCGACCACCGCCGCGCGGCGCCGGTCCACCAGCAGCTCCGGCAGCAGGTCGGAGGCCGGGCGGGTGGCCTTCACCGTCGCCACGAGGTCGATGCCCAGCAGCTGGCGCCACAGCGCCGCGAGCGCCGCGGGGGTGCTCGCGCAGAGGTCCTCGATCGTCAGCTCGGAGCGGTAGCGCCCGCTCTCCCACACCTCGGGCAGCTGGTACCGGGCGTAGCCGACCACCTCCTCCCCGATGCGGGCGAGCAGCGCGGGGCGGAGGCGGTCGGCGTCCTCACCGGGCACCGCGACGGTGCCGAGCGTGGTGTCCCAGCGCTCCGCGTCGATGGCGATCGCCCCGGGCTGCCCAGCGGCCGCAGCGGCGTAGACGGCCGGCGCGACGGCAGCGAGGTCGGCGTCCTCGACCAGCTCGACGTCCACGTCGTCGGTGCCCGGCGGCAGCGCGGTGCCCACCTCGGCGGGAAGGTCGACGCGCCAGGTCAGCGCCCCCGTCGCGTGGCCGAAACCGAACCGCCCGTAGATCGGGGACTGGCTGGCCACGAGCATCGCCATGACGGTGCCGGCGTCCCGGGCCCGGTGCAGGTCGCGCTGCATCATCGCCGTCAGCAGCCCCCGGCGCCGGCGCGCGGGGTCGACGGTGACGCCGCTGATCATGTCGGTGACCACGGACCCGCCGGGCACGGTCACGGGGGCGTCCCAGGTGCGGAAGGTCGCCACGAGTCGGTCACCGTCGACCACGCCGCTGAACCGGTGGCGGGCGAACGTCGCCCTGCGCACCGGCAGGTCGGCCTCGGTGACGCACCGACCGCTCTGGAACGCCCGGTTGGCGCGGCGCAGGAAGTCCAGCCACCGGTCTTCCCCCAGGTCGACCACCGTCAAGGGCTCACCGCGCTGCGTCACCGGCAGGACGGTATCCGCCGCAGCGGTCGTCACGTCAGGTGCGGCAGCCGTCGTCCCAGCGGCCCAGCGATCAGAACCCGTGGAGGGTGGGGGCGCTCGCCGGCTGCCACTGCAGGGCGGCCCCCAGGCGGCGCACGGCTCCCGGGGAGTGCTCGGTGACGCGGCCGACGTCCTGCAGGTGCAGCAGCGGCGTCTCCCCGAGGTAGGCCGCGGACAGCGGGCCGATGTCCATCATCACGTCGGGCTCGGCGCCGGTCTCGGTGACCTCCACGGCCCACCCGGCAGTGCCGTCACCGGCGTCGGCGGCGAGCACGCGCCAGCGGCCGGTGGCGAGGCCGAGCGGGTCGGTGACGTCGAGGACGACGTCCACGGGGGCGGAGAACCGCCGGGCGGTCAGCGCCGCGCGCACGTCGAGGACCCGCAGCCAGTGGGCGTCCTGGTTGTCCGTCTGGATGGCGCGGCGACGGTCCGCGAGCAGCTCGGGCAGCCGGTCGCTGGCGGGGCGGTTGGGGGCGGTCACGACGGCGACGAGGTCCATGCTCAGCAGCTGGCGCCACAGGGCGACGAGCGCCTGGGGCGTGCTGGCGGCGACCTCCTGGACGACGAGCTCGGACGTCGGCAGCTTGTGCTCCGTGGCCTCGGTGACCGTGTAGCGGGCGTAGCCGACGACGTCCTCGCCGGAGTGCGCGAGCAGCGCCGGGCGGAGCTTGTCGCGGTCCACGCCGGGGACGGTCACCGTGCCGAGCAGGACGCCCCAGTCACCGTCGGTCAGCGGGATGGCCCCGGGCTGCCCGGCGCGGGCGGCGTCGTAGATGCCCGGCGCGAGCCCCGCGAGGTCGGCGTCCTCGACGAGGACCACGCGCACGTCGTCGACCCCGGGCGGCGCGGGCATGAGGGGGGTCGGCGTCGTGATCCGCCAGGTGACCATGTCGAGGGACTTGCCGAAACCGAACCGCCCGTAGATCGGGGACTCCGTGGCCTGCAGCATCGCGACGGCGGTGCCGGCCTTGCGGGCCCGCAGCAGGTCCGCGGTCATCATCGTGCGCAGGATCCCGCGGCGACGGTGGGTGGGCTCGACGGTGACCGAGCTGATGAGGTCCACGCTCGTCGACCCACCGGGCACGGGCAGGTCGCCGTCCCAGGAGCGGAACGTCGAGACGAGCCGGCCCTCGTCGATCACGCCGGAGAGCCGCTGGTGCCCATAACCGGTACGCCGGACGTCGACGTCCGCCGCGGTCATGCGCCGCTCGTTCTGGAAGGCCCGCTGGGATCGCTGGAGGAACTCCAGCCACCGGTCCTCCCCGAGCTGGACCACCTGGACGGGGGACGTCGCGTTCACCACGTGCGAACCGTAGCGATGCCCCGCGGCGGACCCACGCGGGAAACCCCCGTCCGGCCCTGTCGAGGCCGGTCAGGGCCGGTCGGGGCCGGTCGGGGCCGGTCGGGGTGAGCCTCGGAGCGTCAGGAGAGCTCGGCGGCGCGCGCGAAGATCGCTGCGAGGGCCCGGACCCGGGCGTTGCCCGCGAGGTCCTCGACGCTGACGCTGCGCCCGTCCCCGTCGGCCAGGGGGATGCGCCAGTTGGGGTACTCGTCGGAGGTGCCCGGCTGGTTCTGGGTGCGCCGCTCCCCCACCGCGTCGGCCAGCTGGACCCCGGCGAGCCGGCTGGGGGTCAGCGTCAGGAAGACGTGCAGCGCCTCGACGACGGACTCCTCGTCGCTCACGCCCTCACCGAGGATCCCGAGGCGCCTGAGCCCGTCGAGCACCGCGGCCTGCTGCTGCGCGTCGACCGCGCGCTCGTCCTCCACCGGCTGGGTCAGCAGCCCGAGGCGCTCGCGCAGGTCAACGTGCTCCTGCGCGAGGTACCCGGCGGTGGGCGGCAGGTCGTGGGTGTTCACGGTGGCGAGGCACAGCTCGCGCCAGGCCTGCGGGGGCAGCGGGTCCCCCTTCGAGTCACGCTCGAACCACAGCACCGACGTCCCCAGCACCCCGCGGTCCTCGAGGTACTCGCGCACCCACGGCTCCACGACGCCCAGGTCCTCCCCGATGAGCACCGCTCCCGCGAGGTGGGCCTCCAGGGCGAGGATGCCGATCATCGCGTCGTGGTCGTAGCTGACGTAGGCGCCCTCGGCCGGGCCGCACCCGGCCGGCACCCACCAGAGGCGGAACAGACCGATGACGTGGTCCACCCGCAGGCCGCCGGCGTGGCGCAGGATCGTGCGCACCATGTCGCGGAAGGGCTCGTAGCGCGCGGTCGCGAGCGCCCGGGGGTGCCACGGCGGCTGCGACCAGTCCTGGCCCTGCTGGTTGAAGTCGTCCGGGGGCGCCCCGACGGACACCCCGGTGGCCAGCACGGAGCGCAGCGCCCACGCGTCGGCCCCCGCGGGGTGCACCCCGACGGCGAGGTCGTGGATGACGCCGAGCGCCATCCCCGCGACGCTCGCTGCGGCCTGGGCGCCTGCGAGCTGGTCGTCGGCGACCCACTGCAGCCACTGCCAGAGGTCCACCCGGGGCGCGAGGAGGTCGCGCAGGGCACCGGTCTCGGGGTGGTGCGGGTCGCAGGCGTGCTCGGGCCACGCGGTGCCCTCGCCGAAGTGCTCGACCAGCGCGCACCACAGGGCGAAGTCCGCTAGCCCTGAGCCCTCGCGCTCGCGGTAGGCCTCGAAGGCGGCCTGGCGGACCTGGGAGCGCGGCACGGCGTGGACCAGCTCGAGGGCGGCGAGCTTGCCGCGCCAGACGGTGTCGCGGTCGAGCCCGGAGGTGTCGGTGTTGAGCTCGCGCAGGGACGCGGCGCGGGCCTCG
>JBBSRD010000068.1:0-11088 GCA_038243415.1 Actinomycetales bacterium
CGCGTCCGAGCAGCCGTTCACCCGGACGCTCACCGGTCTCGACCTGCTCGACGACGTCGACGAGGTGGTCGTCGAGGGCCGCGACCAGGCCAACGGCTGGGGCGGCGCGACGGTGACCGGCGAGGTCCCCCGCGGCTGACGCACCCCGACGGCGGCTGACCCCGCCTGGACGCAGACCGGCCCCGACCCTCGAGAGGGTGGGGCCGGTCTGGCGTGCGGGGTGGTGTCAGCGGGACTGCTGCACCTGGTCCTTGGCGTCCTGTGCGGAGCCCTTGACGTCCTGCGCAGCGGACTGGCCGTGGTCCTTGACCTCCTGTGCGGCGCCCTGGGCGCTGCCCTTCACCGACTGGGCGGCCTCCTGCGCCTGCGGCTTGAGGTTCTCCGCGGACTCCTTGGCGGCCTGCTTCGCCTGCTCGACCGCGGGTCCGGCGTTCGCCTTGACGGTGGCGGCCAGCTCCTTCTCCTTCTCCGAGGAGGGGAGCGCCGCGCCGATCAGCCAGCCGGCACCGAGGGCGATGAGCCCGGCGGCGAGGGGGTTGCCGCGGGTGGCGGACTTCGCCTTGCCCTGGGCGTCCTTCGCGCTGCCCTTGACGTCGTGGTTCCCGCCGGAGCCCTGGACCGAGGAGCGCACGTCGTCGGCCTTGCCCATGACGGACTCCTTGGCGTTGGTGAAGGCGTCCTTGACCTTGTCGGTCTGGCGACGGGCGACGTTGGACGGCGCGACGTAGTCGGTGAGGGTGTCCACGTCGTCGGAGAGGTTGGCGCGGGTGGCGTCGATCTCGGCGCGCAGCTGTGCGGGGTCGGTGCTCATCGGTTCAGCTCTTCCTGGCCCTTGAGGGCGTTCGGGGCCTGCTTGAGGGATTCGGTGGTCTCGGGGAGGCCGGGGGCCGCCTTGAGCTTCTTGCGGCCCACGACGGCGAGGATCGCGGCGATGATCGCCCAGATGACGGCGACGATGAGCGAGGACCAGCCGAGGCCGATCGCCCCGCCGATCGCCCACATGAGGGCGAGGGAGAGGAACAGCAGGACGAAGTGACCACCGATGCCGGCGCCGGCCAGCAGGCCGGCCCCGGTCCCGGCCTGCTTGGCCGACTGCGTGGCCTCCGCCTTGGCGAGCGCGATCTCCTGGCGCACCAGGGTCGAGAGGTCCCCGCTGATGTTCGAGAGCAGGTCGCCGATGCTGGGCTTGGGGCCCTGGCTGCCGTGGTCGTCGGCGAAGCCGTGCTCGACGCCGGAGACCTGGCTCACCGGCGGCCGCCCGCGGTGTCGAACCCGCCGGTGGTGTCGTACCCGGTGGGGGTCCCGGAGCTCGCGGAGTACCTGGAACCCGTGGCGTCGTTGGAGGAGCCCGACGACGTGGACGTGCCGTCGCTGTCGTCCTTGGCGTCGGCGGCCGCCCCGCGGGTGAAGCGCCCGGCGAGGACGCCCACGCCTGCGGCGATGGCGAGGAACGCGCCGGGGCGGCGGCTGGCGAACCGGGCGACGTCTTGGAGGAGGTCGGACGGCTCGCGCCCGTCCATCCAGCGCGCGGCCTCGGAGACCTTGTCGCCGGCCTGGCGCACGAGGTCGGTCACCTGGCCGTCCTGGGGATCGCCCGAGGCGAGAGCGGAGATCTGGTCACCGAGGGAGGACAGCCCGGTCGCCGCCCGCTTCGCCTGGGTCGAGGCGTGGTCATTCAGCTCAGACTTCGCGCTGTCGAAGAGACCCTTGGCCTGGTCCTTCGCCTCGTCCGTGACCTGGCCGGCCTGGTCCTTGGCGGTGCCCGCGACCTCCTGGCCCTTGGCCTTGGCATCACCGGCGACCTGGCGGCCCTGCTCCTTGGCCTCGTCCTTCGCGCCGCCGCTGCGGCTGCCGCGGCCTCCGCCGTCACGGCCGGAGAAGCCGCCACCGGCGGACCCGGAGGACGTGGTGCTGTCATTCGGCACGACGAGGCGGTCCGCGGCGTGTGCTCCGCGCGCGGACTGCTGCGTCTCGGAGGAGAAGGGATCGTTGTCGGTGCGGGCGGGACCGCTGCTCTGGCTCATGGATCCTCCATGGGCGCGATGGCGCCCCGGGTGGTCGGTGGTGCCACCGATCGGTGGCCAATCAACTATAGGCTTACGCGATAAATCCAGCAACTCCAGCCGTGACGAACACCACCGTGGCGCATTCGCGGTGGCGTCAGTCGTCGGCTCGGGTCGACGGCATCCGACGGCTGATGCGGTCGACGAGGTCCTCGAGCGCCTCGTCGAACTCCTGGTTCACGTCGTCGCGCTCCAGCTCGTTCTTCAACCGGCGCACGGTCGGGAACCTGTCGGCCGGCACGTCCGCGCCGAGGCCGGCGTGCTGGAGGGAGGGGTTGTCAGCCGGGGTGATCTTGACGCCGGCCTCCGCGACCTCGAGCAGGAGCGTCCCCAGCAGGAACGAGGTGAACGACCGGTACGCGTCCGCGGCGCTCCGGTCGTCGAAGCCGGACTCGACCATGGCGGACAGGAACAGCTCCACCCAGGCGACGCTGCGCAGAGGGGGACGCAGCCAGGGGGCCTCCGGGGGCCTGCTGGCGACCAGGGGGAAGGCCTGCGGGTGGGTCACGGCGATGCGACGCACCCCGTGGGCCAGGCGCACGAGGAAGTCCTGCCAGCCGTCGACGGGCTCGCGCCGCACGTCGACGTCGTGCCAGAGGGGCTCGAGCACCCTCTCCACGACGGCGTCCAGGAGCTCCTCGCGCCCGGGGACGTAGCGGTAGAGGGACATGGCCTCGACGTCGAGAGCGTTCCCGAGCTCCCTCATGGTGAGGCCGGAGAGGCCGCGCTCCTCGAGGATCAGCAGCGCCGTGGCGACGATGCGGTCTCGGGTCAGGGGGGAGCGCACCTCATGACCATGGCACGGAAGTTGATCATAAGCAATGTACGCAATGGCTGTCAGTCGTAGATCGAGGACCATCCGCCACTCTGTGCCACGACGTTCCCGGAAGCGAGGCCAGTTGGCACTCGAGTGCGCGAGATGGTTGAGTAGCGGTGTCTGCTTACCCGGTAAACGAGCCGGGTGCCCGACCCACAGGAGGAACACATGGTCGACTTCAGCGCCGTTCGCGGGGGCAACGCCTACGACAGCGACGGCAGCAAGGTCGGATCGGTCGACGAGGTGTACACGGACAAGGAGACGGGCGCGCCGTCGTTCGTCACGGTCAACACCGGCCTCTTCGGCGGCAAGACGACCTTCGTCCCGCTGGCCGACGCCTCGGTCGACGGCAACGACGTGCGTCTCCCGTACGACAAGTCCAAGATCAAGGACGCCCCGAGCATCGACCCGGACGCCGAGATCTCCGACGAGGAGCAGGACCGCCTCTACGAGTACTACGGCCTCGGCGGCTCCGGCCACGGCACCGACCACTCGGCCCGTGACGCCGGAACCGTGACCGGAACCGGCACCGCGCTGTCCGACACCGACCGCGATGGCGACCGTGACCGTGACCGTGACCGCAAGACTGGCGACGACGACTCGATGACGCTGTCGGAGGAGCGCCTGAACGTGGGCACCCGCCGTGAGGAGACAGGGCGGGCTCGCATCCGCAAGTACGTCACCACCGAGCACGTGCGCGAGGAGGTGCCGGTCTCCCGCGAGGAGGTTCGCCTCACCCGCGAGCCCATCAAGGGCGGCGGCTCAGGCAACGCCACCATCGGCGAGGACGAGGTCGAGGTCACGCTGCACGGTGAGCGTGCGGTGGCCAACAAGGAAGCCGTCGAGACGGAGCGCGTGCGCCTCGACACCGAGACCGTCCGCGACCCGGAGACCGTGGAGGCCGACGTCCGCAAGGAGAACGTCGACGTCGACGTGGACGGCGACGGCACCACCGGCCGCGGCAACGACGGTGACCGCAACCGTCGTTGATCTCTTCTGTGAAGGAGGTCGCGACTCGACCGTGACCTCCTGAGCACGACGAAGGGCCCGCACCCCCGAGGGGGTGCGGGCCCTTCGTCGTCGCGGCGGGTGCTGCCGCACGGCGCGCTGCTCCGTGTCGTGGGTGCCGGCCCTCAGCTCGGTGGACCGGGAGCCCCGGTGCGTCCGAGGCCGCCCTCAGGTGCGCGACGGTGCGCTCCTCCACCTCGCGCCGCACCCGGGTGGCGTCGGCGTCCTCGGTGAGGACCACGGTGAGCTCGATCAAACGCTCACGCTGCCCCGCCACCCGGGCGTAGGTCCGCGAGACCCCGAGGATGGGCTCCGGGTCGTCCTCGACCGCCTCGGTGATGCCGGAGGAACGCACCTGCGTGATGCCCCCGTCGTTGCCCGGCCCCTCGAGGTCGGTGCTGGGGCGACCCCGTCGGTGCGCAGCCGGGCGACCAGCCACCACAGGCCCAGCAGGGCCAGCACCAGGGCGGCGCCGGCGCCCACCCACCAGAGCCACGGGCGCTGCGCCAGCCGGTCGGCCGCGCTGGCCGCCACGAGCGACGAGTCGTGCTGGAGGAAGAGCTGACCGATCCCCAGGAGGAGCGCCAGGACGCCCGCGGTGCCCAGCGCCAGCGCCAGGACGAGCAGCACGGTGCGGTTGGCGCTGTCGAGCCGGTTCCTCACGGGCTTCGAGCGGGACCGGCGCTCGCCCGGGCGCGCCTGCGGTGGCTGCCGCTCGCTCATCGTGGGTCCCTCCGGTCGAGGCTGACCCGCGAGCGCATCCTGCCGTCCAGGCTGAGCTCGGCCAGGTGGGCGTCGGCGGCGCGGCGCACCGTGGCCTGCGGGTCACCGGGGTCGCTCAGCGACGTCGCCAGCGGGAGGGTGCCCGGAGCGCCGCGCCTCAGGGCGGCCACGAGCAGCCCTCCGACCAGCAGCGCCAGGGCGAGGAGCGCGGAGAGGACGCGGTCGGCCATGCCTGTGCCGCTCACGTCACCCTCGAGGCGCCACGGGTGGCGGGGACGGTCAGGGAGACCACCTCGAGGTCGACGTGGTCGACGGTGAGCCCCGTGCGGCGCGTCACCTCGTCCTTCACCGCGCGGCGCACGCCGGAGCCCTCGCCGGGCAGCACCACGTCCTCGACGTCGTCCGCGGCGTCTGCACCCGTCGCGGCGGCCGTGTCGGTCACGCCGGGGGCCCGGGGGCTCGCTGCGCCCGCACGGGCTCAGGCTCGCGCAGCGGCTGGTCGTCGTCGGTGTCGTCGCTGGGCAGGTGGATGTCGTCGACGGAGACGTTGACCTCCACGACCTCCAGGCCGGTCATGCCCTCGACGGAGTCGACGCCGTCGGCGACGGTGGTGCTGCCCTGCGAGGTCTGCAGCGCGCTGGGGGAGCCGAGCCGGTGGCGAGCACGGTGCTCTTGTCCTGCCTGGCGGCCTTGCTGATCTCGCTGACCTGGCTGTAGCTCCTCGACGTGCTGCTCGTAGTGCTGCTCGTGGTGCGTCCTCCGTCAGGTGGTGGTGGCTCCTCACCATCGACGTATGCCGGCACCACGCGTCCGTCGCGGTCACGCAGGGTGATCAAAAGGGGTGGCGGTGAGGTGCTCTTGGTACCGGCGACCTCGCCCGAGGGGCTGCGTTGGTCATGATCGACTGCGCCGCGGCGTGGTGCGGCGCTCCGGCGCCGATGACGGGTTGAACATCCAGCTCGTCGGCGACGACGGTCGAGGACGCGCCGTACCGCCAACGCGGACCGGCAGCGGTCCGCTCCACAGGACGGACCGCCATGGCTCCGAGACCGCACCCCTCGCCCCCACCTCAGCGCTGCGAGACCCGCCCGCTGCGCCGCCCCCGCCTCCGTCGAGGCGGACGACTGCGACGTGCTGATGACCGCCCACGGGCCGACCCCCAGCCCGAGCGCCGGCCTGGCCCAGGTCGCGCTGATCGTCCTCGGGGAGCAGCCGCTCGGGAAGGTCCTCCAGCACGTGGCCGAGGTGACCGCCGCCACGGTGCCGGGGGCGAGCGCAGTGTCCGCGACCCTCGTGGATGGTGGGCGGGCCCGCAGCGCCGGCTTCTCCGGCTCCGCCGCCGCAGCACTGGACGCGCCGCAGTACGCGCAGGGGTTCGGTCCCTGCCTCGACGCCGCCCGTACCGGCACGGTCGTGACCGTCTACGACACCCGGGACCGCACCGCCTACCCCGAGTTCGCGGCGCTCGCCGCCCGCCACGGCGTGACCTCGGTGCTGTCGGTGGGCATGCCGATGCTGGGCAAGAGCATCGGGGCCCTGAACATCTACTGCACCAGCGGGTCGCTCGCCGCCTCGTCGTCGCGCCTGGGGCGGGTCTTCGCCGCCTACGCCTCGGTGGCGCTGTCCAACGCGCTCGTGCTCACCCGGGCCACGGACTCCGTGATCCAGATGCGCGAGGCGATGTTCTCCCGAGCCGGCGGGCAGCAGGGCACCAGCGCGAACCACGCGTTCGAGCGGCTCGCGCACCGGTCGCAGCTCCAGAACCGCAGGCTGCACGACGTGGCCGGCGACGTGGTGCGCGCAGCCGTCGGCGAGACCGGCGCGCCGGTCGCCGAGCTGGTCTGAGAGCGCCGCCGCGGTGCACCGCCGGGGCGAGGCCTCAGCGGTCGCGGGCGTCCATCTGGTCCACCTCGACCTGCTCGACGGCCAGGTCCGCCTCCACGTGCTGCGTGCCGGAGACCTCGACCACCTCGACACGGACCCGCTCGACCGCGACGGTCTCGAGGGTCACCATGGGCCGCTCTTCGTGCAGCACGATCTCGAAGGGCTCCCGGTCGCCGGGCGCCGAGGGCGCGCGCCCGCCGCGGGGGATCTCCTGGGTCTCGATGCGCAGCACCTCGCGGCGCACCGTCACCGGCACCATGATCTCCTCGGTCACCACCTCGCGGCGCAGGCGCACGCGCTGGACCGGCTCGCGGACCACCGCGGTGCGCAGCCGCTCCTCGGCCAGGACCACGGACGCGGAGCCGTCGTCGTGGCCGCGCCCACCGTCGAGGTCGTGGCCGTCACGCCGCCCGTCTTCGCGTGAGCTCTCCGGGGTGGTGTCGGGTGCGGTCATGGTCACTCCTGGTGCTCGCTGGTCGCTCGTGGTCTTCCAGGGTCTTTCCTGGTCAGACAGGGTCGACCGCCAGGATGCACCCCCCGGTGTCGATCGGCCAAGCGGGTCGGCGGGGCGAGCCCGAGCCAGCGGGGTCAGCCGAGGGAGGCGTCGAAGAGCGAGCCCAGCAGCCAGGTCGCGGCGGCGGCCCCGCCGCCCACGGCGAGCTGTCGCAGGGCCCGCAGGAGAGGGGGACCGCCGGACAGCAGGCCGACGACGGCGCCGGTGACCATGAGGGCGAGGCCCACGGCGGCGCACGCGAGGACCAGCGCGGCCGTCCCCGTCAGGCCCACCAGCAGGGGCAGCACGGGCACCACCGCCCCGGCCGCGAAGAAGGCTGCCGACGAGCTCGCCGCGGCCCACGCCCCTCCCACCACCGATGCTGCCCCGTCCGCTACCGCTTCGTCCTCAGCGGGCGGCCTGGCCCCGACCCCGGGGACCCCGGTGCCGCCAGGGCCAGCGGAGAGCGCCGTGAAGTGCGCGTCGGCGCGCTCCTGCGCCTCGCCGGCGTCCATGCCGCGCGCCCGGTAGACCAGCGCGAGCTCGTTGGCGTCCACGTCGAGGGCGCCGGCCACCTCGCTCGCCGCGCTGGTGGGGGTGCCGGCGTCGAGCAGCTCGCGCTGGCTGCGCACCGAGACGTACTCCCCGGCGCCCATCGACAGCGCCCCCGCCAGCAGCCCGGCGAGACCGGTGAGCAGCACCGCCGCGGTGCCCACCCCGCCCGCGGAGACCCCGAGGACCAGCGCCAGGTTGGAGACCAGGCCGTCGTTGGCACCGAACACCGCGGCCCGGAACGTGCCCGAGATCCGCGTCCTGCCGCGCGCGGCGAGCCCACGGACGATCTCGGCGTGGACCCGCTCGTCCGCGGCCATGGCGGCGGTGGCGTCGGCGTCGTCCCCGTAGGGGGAGCGGGTCTCGGCGCGCTGGGCCATCGCGAGCACGAACACCGACCCGCAGCGCCGCGCGGCCGCGGCCAGCAGCACCGCCCCCGCGCCGGCCCTGCCCGGGCGGGCCGGGGCACCGTGGGCGGCGAGCAGCTCCTCCCAGTGCGCGATGTGGCGGGACTCCGCCTCCGCGAGCCCGCGGAGCACCTCGGCCTCCTCACCGGTGCGGCGCGCGGCGAGCTCGCGGTAGACGCGGGCCTCGAGGTGCTCGTCGGCGAGGTGGCGGCGCCAGCGGCGCACGGCGGCCCGCTCGTGCGCGGCGTCGGCCCGCTGCAGGGTCCTCGCCGGGGGACGTCGGGTGCTCACTGCACCATCATGACGATCTGCCGGGGAGGCGCGGGCCCTCCACCTCCGGCACAGTGGCGGGGACCTCATCGGCGCCACCTCCAGGAGAGCCATGCCTTCCACCACCCGGACGCCCCGACCCCTCGAGCTCGTGCGGGGCGCCTGGGGCCTCGCCTGCCTGGTCGCGCCGCACCACGTCGACCGGGCCACCGGCTCTCGCCCGGCCGATCACCGCGCCGTGGTGGTCACACGGGTCCTCGGCGCGCGCCACCTCGCGCAGGCCGCCCTCAGCGGCATCGCTCCCGGGCCCGCCACCCTGGCCGTCGGCGTGTGGGTCGACGTCGTGCACAGCGCCACCGCCGTGGTGCTGGCCGTGCTTCGCCCCCGGCGCGCACCGCGCGCGCTCCTCGACGCCGGGATCGCCGCCGGCTGGGCGCTCGCGGGCGCGCGGGACGTCGAGGCGCCGGGCGTGGTGGCCAACGGGATCGAGCCTGTCGCGACGGAGCGCCTGGCGCGGGCCGTCCTGCCGTGGTTCCCGCTCGCGCCGGCCGCCCCCCTGCCCGACGGCGCCGCCGGTCGCCGCTGAGCCGTGCCGAGCGGTGATGAGCCGTGCTCGCTGCCCGGACGGCCACCCCCGCGCGCGCCGCTGCGGACGCGCTGTGAGCATCGCCAGCGTGGTCTACGCTCGCTCCGACACCTCGCCTCGAGCACCCGGGGTGCTCCTCGACGTGGACGGCACCCTCCTGGACAGCAACTACCACCACGTCATCGCCTGGTTGACGGCCTTCCGCGACGCGGGGTACGGCGCCGTGGACGCCGCGAGCATCCACGCCTGCCTCGGCCTGCCCGCCGCCTCGCTGGTCGAGCGCCTCGCCGGCGGGAGCGACGACCGCGTCGTGGCGGGCCACTCCGAGCGTTTCGGGGTGGCGGCGGACCAGGTCGCGGCGTTGCCCGGCGCTCAGGACCTCCTGCGGGCGTGCCGTGAGGCCGGTGCGTCCGTCGTCCTCACGACCAGCGGCTCTCGCGGTGACCTCGACTGGATGCTGCCTCTGCTCGGCGGAGAGGACAGGATCACGGGGGTCATCACCTCCGAGGACGTCGACGCGGGCAAGCCTGCTCCCGATCCCGTGACCGTCGCGATAGAGCGCTACGACCTGGACCCGGCACGCACCGTGGTGGTGGGCGACTCTGTCTGGGACGTCGCCACGGCTGCCCGGGCCGACCTGCCGTGCGTGGCGCTGCGGTGCGGCGGCATCGGCGAGGCCGAGCTCAGGAGCGCCGGCGCCGTGAGCGTCCGCGAGCACCCCGCCGACCTCGCAGCGCACCTGGAGGACCTCGCCGTCGCCCTGACGGGCCCGGACGGAGGTCCGCGCTCATGAGGGCCGTCCGGGTCCACGGCTCCGGCGACAGCGCCTCGCTGAGGGTCGACCAGGTGCCCGAGCCCCGTGAGCCCCGCGGTGAGGAGCTGCTGGTGAACGTCGCGGCCTCCTCCGTCAACGGCACCGACGTCGGCGTGGTCCGCGGTGACATGCCGCTGTCCGCCCTGCGCCGCGGCCCCCGCTCGCTCGGGTTCGACCTCGCGGGCGAGGTGGTCGCCGTGGGCGAGGCCGTCACCGCTTTCGAGGTGGGCGACGCGGTGGTCGCCCTGCTCGGCCACGGTGGCGGGGCCCAGGCCGAGCTGGCGCTGGTGGACAGCGGCTCCGCGGCGCTCGCGCCGGACTCCGTGGCGTGGAGCACCGCCGCCGGCCTGCCGCTCGCCGGGCTCACCGCGCTGCAGGCGCTGCACGGTCGCGCGGCGCTCAGCGCCCGGCCGGGCGCGCGCGTGCTGGTCGTCGGCGCGGCCGGGGGCGTCGGCTCGTTCGGCGTGCAGCTCGCCGCGATCGCCGGCGCCCACGTCACCGCGGTCACCGACGCGGCGCGCGCGGACTGGGTGCGCGGCCTCGGCGCCGACGAGGTGGTCGACCGGCGCCCGCGCCTCGGCGCTCTCGGGGCCGGCTTCGACGTGGTGCTGGACGCGCCCGGCGTGCTGTCGCAGGAGGTGGCCCGCTCGCTGCTGCGCCCGGGCGGCACCTCGGTGACCACCCGCCCCCAGCCGACCACCGTCATCTCCTCGGTGGGATCGGGCCTGATGAAGGACGTCATGGGCGGGCTCGGGGCCCTCGGCGCCCCGGTCGGCGGCACGGGGGGCGCGGGCGGCGCGGACCGGCCGACGCACACCGCCGTCATGGCGAAGGCCCGCACGCGCGACCTCGACCGGCTGGCGCGCCTGGTCGACGACGGGCGCCTGCGCGTGCCGGTGGACGACGTCCTGCCCCTCGCCGAGGTCGCCGCGGCCCACGCCCGGACCACCAGCGGCGAGGTGCGCGGCAAGGTGGTCCTGACCCTCTGAGCGGCCGTGCGCGTCGGCGGGCGGTCAGGCCAGCCCGTCGCGGGCGGCCACCGAGAGCACCGGTCCGTCCGAGCGCTCCAGGACGTCGATCCTGAGGTCCTCGTCGAGCCATCCCCCCACCCTCACCAGCCCGGGGCTCGCCAGGACGCTCGCGTGGACGTCGTCACCGCTCTGCGGGTACTCCGCCACGGGGTGGCGCCAGTGCGCGAGGAGCAGCGTCCCCCCGGGCTCCAGAGCGGTCAGCAGGTGGGGCACCTGTGCCGCCAGCGCGTCGGGAGCCAGGAAGTAGCCCACCTCGGAGAGCACCACGAGGTCGAACGTCTCGTCCGGCCACGCGTCGCCGAGACCCCACCGCCGCAGCTCCACGTTCCCCGGGACGCGCCGCGCCGCAGCGGTCAGCGCCGCCTCCGCGGGGTCGGTGGAGACCAGCACGTCGCACCGCTGCGCCAGGCCCGCGGACAGCACCCCGATGGAGCAGGCCG
>JBBSRD010000069.1:0-11071 GCA_038243415.1 Actinomycetales bacterium
GATGGACGACGCGATCTTCCCCATCACCATCCACCCCGACGCCTCAGGGCACCCCAACATGCTGCTCATGCTCGAACGCCTCATCGAGCACATCAGCGCCCACGACGGGGTCCGCTTCGTCACCTTCGACACCATCGCCCAGGACTTCCTGGCCAAGAACCCCCGCAACGGAGAGACCGCCTGAGCCGCGGGGGCCGTTCCGCTCAGACCGGCGGGGACGCCAGGCCGGCCGTCTCCCCGCCGTCGGTGACGAACTCCGAGCCGGTGGAGAACGACGACTCGTCGCTGGCGAGGAAGACCACCAGCGCCGAGGCCTCGGGCTAATCGCCGCGGCGGTGCATCGCGACGTGCGGTGCGTCGGCGGGCAGCCCCGCCGTCATGGGCGTCTCGTGCCCGCCGGGGTGGATCGAGTTGCAGCGCACCCCGTACGGCGCCAGGTCCAGGGCCACCGCCTTGCTGAACCCGCGGACCGCCCACTTGGAGGCGACGTAGCCGGGGATGGAGGCATACCCCTGGAGGCCGGCCGTGGAGGACACGTTGATGATCGAGGCGCGGCAGCCCGATCTCTTCAGCGCCGCGGTCGCTGCCTTGACGCCGTTGAACGTGCCCGTGAGGTTGACGCTGATGATGGCGTCCCACTGCTCGTGGGTGAACTCGTCGATGGGGCCCCAGTTGACGATCCCCGCGTTGTTGACGAGCACGTCGAGCCCACCGAAGGACTCTTCGGCCACCGCCACGGCGGCGTCCCAGTCGTCACGGTTCGTGACGTCGAGGTGGACGGCGCGGCAGCGTTCGCCCAGCTCGGCAGCGATGTCGTCACCGTCCAGGACGTCGCCGACGACCACGCGGGCGCCCTCGGCGACGAGCGCCCGCGCGTGCGACGCGCCGAGCCCCCGTGCCCCACCGCTGATGAGTGCGACCTTGCCGTCCACGCGTCCCATCGATCCGTCTCCTCGTCCGTCGTCGGGTCGCCGGGGGAGTCCCGGTGACGTGGCCACCGTCGCAGAGCCCGCACCGACGATCAATCCGTGCGGGGACGTCAAGGATCGGGCGGACGGTGCCGATGGAGTGATCACGGGGGATGATGTGGCGGCCCGGGCGGGTTGATCCCTCCAGGCCCGACCACGGAGAGGGGTTCTATGAGCGTCATCGAGAACGGCCGGGGCGAGGACACCTCGCGCGACGTCGCGATCCCGCTGGCCCCGCGCGAGGAGTCCTTCACCTCGCGCCTGCGCCACCTGACGGTGACCGCCCGCGTCGGCACCTGGCTGGGGGTGGCGTTCAGCGTGGCCCTGCTCACCGGTGTGTACAGTCATTACGGGCAGTCCTTCACCGCGTGGTTCCCGCTGCTGACCACCGCATGGATCTACCGCTTCACGCAGGGGCTGCACGTCATCGCCGGAACCGCCGCGGTGCCGCTGCTGCTGGTGAAGCTGTGGTCGGTCTACCCCAAGCTGTTCTCGCGCATCCCGTGGCCACCCAGCCGCCGGCTCGTCCTCGACGTCGCGGAGAAGGCCTCCATCCTCGTGCTCGTGGCCTCAGCCGTCTTCGAGCTGGTCACCGGCCTGGCGAACATCGCCCACTGGTACCCGTGGAGCTTCAGCTTCCGCTCCACCCACTACGCGGTGGGCCTGCTGGCCTTCGGCTCGATCGTGCTGCACGTGGCGATCAAGATGCCGTTCATCCGCGAGGGGTGGGCGCAGAAGCCGTCACGGAAGATCGCCACGCCGCTGCGGCGAGCGGGTGACAGCCCAGCGGAGCGCGCCCCCGCGGAGCCGCTGAGCCGCCGTTCGCTGCTGAACCTCACCTGGGGCGCGACCGGCCTGGCGGTGCTGGCCACCGCGGGGTCCACCGTGCCGTTCCTGCGCGACGTCTCCCTCTTCGCGGTGCGCAGCGGTGACGGGCCGCTCGGGGTGCCGATCAACCGCACCGCGGAGGCGGCCGGTGTCAGCGAGGACGTCGGTGACGGCTGGAGCGTCACGGTGAGGCACATGGGGCAGGAGAAGACCTTCACCCGCGCCGACCTCGAGGCCATGGAGCAGTCCACCCACGACCTGCCCATCGCCTGCGTCGAGGGGTGGTCCGCCTCGGCGACGTGGACGGGCGTGCCCGTGCGCGACCTGCTGGCCGCGGTCGGCGCACCTGCCGAGAGCGACCTCACGGTGGCTTCGGCCCAGACCCGTGGCGCGTTCGGGCGCACGTTCATGCCCGCGCTCTTCGCCAGCGACCCCCGCACGCTGCTCGCTCTGCGTCTGAACGGTGAGGAGCTCACGCTGGACCACGGCTTCCCCGCGCGCGTCATCGCCCCTGGCCGCCCCGGGGTGCTGCAGACGAAGTGGATCACCTCCCTGGAGACGACCGCGTGAGCTCCGTCCGCGCGCTGCGCCTGCTGCTGGCGGCCGGTGGGCTCGTCGTGATCGGTGCGGGAGCGTCCGTCCTCGTCGGCAAGCCGCTGCCCTCGCTGGTGTCGATCGCGATCTTCCTCGCCGGCGGCGTCATCGCCCACGACGCGCTGATCGCCCCCGTCACCGTGGCCGGGGGAGCGGCGGCGCGACGGCTCCTGCCGCCCGCCTACCTCGCTCCGCTCGTGGTGGCCGTGGTGCTGGTCGGCACCCTGACGGTGGCCTCGATCCCCGTGCTGTTCGGGGTCAACGAGAGCCCGACCAACCAGACCCTCCTCGACCGCCCGTACCTCCTGTCGTGGCTGGTGGTCCTGGCGGTGACCGCCGTGGCCGTGGTCGTCGTCGGCCGGCTCCGCTCGCGTCGGGCGGCTGCCTCCCACCGCTGAGGCGGGGCATCATGATCGGGTGCGCGCCGCCATCCTGAGGGTCCTTCCCCTGCTCACCCTGGTGCTGGTCGCCGGTCTCGGGGTGGTCGCTCCCGCAGCCGCCGCGTCCGGTGCCACGTCCTTCCCCGGGCTGCAGGAGGGTCAGCGCGTCGTCGACGAGACGGGCGACTCGCTGACGACGGCGCAGACCACCGACCTCGAGCAGCGCCTCGACGCTCTCGTCGCGGTCGGCGCCGACCCCGTGGTCTACGTCCGGGCCCGCGACGCCGACCCCGACGAGACGCTGGACCAGGTCGAGGCCCTCCAGCAGGCCTGGGTCTCCGCCACCGGCGCCGACGAGGACACGGCGGTGGCGATCCTCGTCAACCGCAACCCCGACGACGAGGGCGACGCCCGGGCCGGTGTGTACGTCGGTGAGACGTACCAGGACGGGAACGTGCCCTCGGGTGAGCAGGAGGCGATCGTCGAGGACGCCCTCGTCCCCCCGCTGCGCGACGGCGACGTCCACGCCTCCCTGGTGGCAGGCGTCGACCGGCTCACGTCCGACGTGCGTGACGGCCAGCCGACCACCGCCTTCCAGGACTGGTCGGCGGGCGCCGCCGCGACCTGGGTCCCGTGGGTGCTCCTGGCGCTCGCGGCGATCGGCGCCGTGGTGGCGGGGCGGACCTTCGGGCGACGCTCACGGCTGGACGACCCCCATGCGTGGTCCGGCCAGCCCACCGTGACGCGGCCGAGCGACCTCCACCCAGCCGTCGGTGCGGCGCTCGCGACCGGGTCACCGCAGGCGTCAGCGGTCCCCGCGGTGGTGCTCGACCTCGCGGCCCGGGGCGCGCTGGACGTCGAGCAGGAGACGGCGGGCGGCACCTTCAGCCAGGCGACCGCTCAGGTGCGGCTCCTGGACCGCTCCCTCGTGCGCAGCGACGTCGACGCCGCGGTGTGGGACCAGATGGCAGCCCTCGCCGACGACGCGGTGGTGTCCAGCAAGGCCCTCGCGAAGGTCGCGGCGAACAGCGGCCCCGTCGACGAGGTGGTCCGGGCGGAGCTCGTGCGCCAGGGCTGGTGGGACGAGGCGGCGCCGGGCGCCCGCAACGCCCTGGCCGTGGTCGGCGCGGTCGCCGGGATCCTCCTCGCGGTCGGCGCGGTGATCGGCGCCTCGGGCGCTGAGCCGCTGGTCCTCGTCGGCCTTCTGCCGATGCTGGCGCTGGCCGTCACGGCGTTCGTCCTCGTCGGGGCGTTCCCCCGGCTCTCGGGCAGCGGGCTCGCCGCTGCCCGCCCGTGGCGGGACCACCGGGTGGGCCTGGAGCTCGCCGCGAAGGACGACGGCGCCCGCGTGGACCTCGACGCCGTGCTGCCGGACGTCATCGCGATGACCCTCGGGCAGGCGTGGAAGAAGCGGTTGGAGGCCGCGACGGACGGCGGCCAGGTGCTGCGGGCCCTCTCACCCACCTCTCGTGCGGCCGTGGACGGGTCCGGGATGCTGCCCTGGGTCGTGTTCCCCGGAGCGTTCACGTCCAGCAGCGGTACCGGCACCGTCTCTGGCGTCAGCTCCGGCGGCGGCGGTGGCGCCGCCGGCAGCACGTGATCGCTGGACCACGGGCGAGCGCCCCCGCTCACCGTCGGTTCAGGCGAACCCGGTCACGTCGTGCACCGTGTACTGCGCCTCCAGCGCGGCGATCTCCGTCTCGCTGAGCTCCAGGTCCACGGCGGCCACGGCGTCGGTGAGGTGCTGCGCCTTCGTCGCCCCGACGATGGGAGCGGTGACGACGTCGCGGCTGAGCACCCAGGCGAGGGCCACCTGCGCCATCGAGACGCCCCGTGCCTCGGCGACCTCCCGGACCGCCTCGACGACGTGGCGGTCACCCGGCTGGTAGAGGGTCTTGCCGAACTCGTCAGTGTCGCTGCGGGTGGTCTCCGAGCCCCACGGCCGGGTCAGGGTGCCGCGGGCCAGCGGGCTCCACGGGATGACGCCCAGCCCGGAGTCGGTGCAGAACGGCAGCATCTCGCGCTCCTCCTCCCGCTGGAGCAGGTTGTAGTGGTCCTGCATGGACACGAAGGGCGTCCACCCGTTCATCACCGCGACGTGCTGGGCCTTCGCGAGCTGCCACGTCCACATGCTCGACGCCCCCAGGTACCGCGCCTTGCCGGCCTTCACGACGTCGTGAAGGGCCTCCATCGTCTCCTCGATCGGCGTCGTGGGATCCCATCGGTGGATCTGGTAGAGGTCCACGTGGTCGGTCCCCAGGCGCCGGAGGCTGGCGTCGATCTCGGCCATGATCGCGCGGCGGGACAGCCCGGCGCCGTTCGGTCCCGGGCGCACGCGCTGGCAGACCTTGGTGGCGATCACCACGTCCTCACGGCGGGAGAAGTCCTTCAGCGCCCGGCCGACGATCTCCTCGGAGGTGCCGTCGGAGTAGACGTTGGCGGTGTCGAAGAAGGTGATGCCCGCCTCGATCGCCTGCTTGATGAGGGGGCGCGAGGTCTCCTCGTCGAGGGTCCACGCGTGGTTCCCCCGGTCGGGCGTGCCGAAGCTCATGCACCCCAGCACCACCCGGGAGACGTCGAGGCCGGTGTTGCCGAGCTTCGTGTGCTCCACAGGGAGGCTCTCAGCCCGCGACGCGGGTGACGGCGTCGCGGACGGTCTCGTCGCCGCTGGTCAGCTCGAGGACCAGCCCCGCGGAGGAGGGAGCCACGAGCAGCGCGGACAGCACCGCGGCGACGTCCGCCCGCGGGACGCTGCCCATCGAGGCGCCACCGTCCTTCGCCGAGGCGAGGGTGACCTTCCCGGTGGCGTCGTCGTCGGTGAGACCGCCCGGGCGCAGGATCGTCCACGCGAGGTCGCGGCCGCGCAGGTCGTCCTCGGCGGCGAGCTTGGCCTCCAGGTAGGGGATGAGCATCTCCGGCAGGCCGGACGTGTCGCCGCCCTCGCGGGTGGACTCGGTGCCCATCGAGGAGACCATGACGTACTCGGGCACCTTCGCCGCGACGGCGGCGTCGGCGAGCTTCACGGCTCCGCGGTGGTCGACGGCCTGCGTGCGGCTCGGGTCGCCCCCGCCCGCACCGGCCGCGAACACCACGGCGTCGCACGTGGTGATGGCGTCGGTGAGCTCGGCGACGTCCACGGTCTCGATGTCGAGGACCAGCGGCTGGCCACCGTCGGCGAGGACGTCGTCGGTCTGCTCCTCCTTGCGGATGATGCCGACCACCTCGTGGTCGGCGGCGGCCAGGTCGCGGACGAGGTGGCGGGCGACGTTCCCGTGGGCTCCGATGACGGCGATCTTCATGCCCTCCACCCTGCCCGCGCCGCGCCGAGATCGCCAGTGCGGGTCAGCCGGCGAGGCGGCGCAGGAAGTCCTCGGCCACCGGCACGGCGACGCTCCCGCCGGAGGAGCCGTCCTCGACGATCACCGCGAACGCCACGTCGCCCTGGAAGCCGATGGTCCACGCGTGGGTCTTCAGGGGCTCACCGCTGCCGTGCTCGGCGGTGCCCGTCTTGGCGTGCACCGGGGCCCCCGGCACGTCGGACAGCGCCTTCGCCGTCCCCTCGGTGGCCACCCCGCGCATCAGCTGGGCGACGGTGGCGAGCCGCTGCGCGTCGGGGGCAGGCGCGTCGGGAGGCGTCGGGGGAGCAGGGTCGGTGACGAGCTGCGGCGCCGTCCAGGAGCCCCGCGCGATGGTCGCGACCGCGACCGCCATGGCGGCGGGGCTCGCGACCACGCGCCCCTGCCCGATCGTCGAGGCAGCGACCTCGTCCGGGGAGCCCTCGCGGGGGACGTCACCGGTGAAGACGTCGGGCCCGATCGACCAGTCCCCGCCGATCCCCACCGAGGAGCCGGCGTCGGCGAGCGCGCTCATCGTGGTGTCGCGGGACAGCCCCACGAAGGCGGTGTTGCAGGAGACCGCGAAGTCCCGCGCGAAGGGCACCGTCCCGAACGACTCGCCCTCGAAGTTGCGGAACGGGCGCCCGTTGACGGTGATGTTCGCGGGGCAGTCGACCAGCTGCTGCGGGGTGAGCCCACCGGCCAGCAGGGCCAGCGTGGACACGGCCTTGAAGGTCGAGCCGGGCGGGTACCTGCCGGTCAGCGCCAGGTTGGAGCCAGCGACGGGGGTGTTCGCGACCGCGAGGACGCCCCCGGTGGCCACGTCGACCGCCACGAGCGAGGAGCTGCCGTTCCCGGCTCCGGCAGCGACGGCGGAGTCCAGCGCACCCTGGGCCGCGTCCTGCACCGCCGGGTCCAGCGTGGTGGCGATGGCTCGCCCCGGCACGGGCGCCTTCTCGAAGAGGGTGACGGGCCCGCCCTCCGCAGGCACCCGCGAGACGGTGAGCCCGGGGACCCCCCCGAGACGCTCGTCGTAGATCTTCTGCAGGCCCGAGCGCCCCACGGTGTCCTCCCCGGTGACGCGCCCTCCCGACGCCTCGACGTCCTCCGCGGTGGCGGGGCCGACCGTGCCCAGGGTGGCGCGGGCGAAGGCTCTCGTGGGCGCCAGCGCCAGCGTGGACTCGCGGAAGATCGCGCCGGCGAGCGGCTGGAGCTGGTCCTTCACGGCGTCGTAGTCGGGTCGGCGCAGGGTGATCACGGGCACGAAGGACTCCGGGTCGGCGTCCTCCACCCGCTCCGCCAGCGCCGCTCCGTCGATCTGGAGGATGCGGGCGAGGTCGGAGGTCAGCGCGGCGGGGTCCGGGGCGCGCGAGGGCTGGACGCCCACGTCGACCACGGGGGTCTGCGTGACGACGTCCGCGCCGCCGCGGCCGGTGATGCCGCCGCGCGGGGCGGGCACGCGCTGGTCCGCGAGGACGTCGCCGTCCTTCAGGCTCGGCTCGATCAGCGCCGGGGTCCAGCGCGCGGCCCACGTGCCGGTGGGCTCGCCCGCCTCGACCGGGGCGAGGTCGGCCTCCACCGTGTAGGACCACGCGGGGGACAGCGGCCAGCTGACGTCCAGGGTGGCGGTCGCGGCGTCGTCCTCACGCTCGACGTCGGCGACCTCGACCGTGGGCTCCAGCGGACCCAGCCCGGCGACCACGGCCGCACGCTGCTCGCTCGCCTGCGCGCCGGTCGCGCCGTGCAGCGGGACGGAGCCCAGCTCGCCGCTGCTCAGGCCCTTGGCGAGCGCGACAGCGGCGGCGTCCGCCGCGTCGTCACGCTCGGCGGCGCCGGAGCGCACGCGGACGGCCACGAGCGCCACCACGACGAGGACGGCCACCACGGCCGCCACGATGCTCACCCAGCGGGTGCGTCTGCTCACCGATCCAGACTAGGGCGAGGCGGCGTCGTCACCGGGCTGCTACTCCTTCTTGGCGCCCCTGCTTTTCCTGCCCGAGGACGTCCTCTTCTGGGTCTTCTCTCTCGGGGCGGGGACGACGTCCGGGATCAGGCGCTGATCGGAGAACGGCAGCCGCTCGACGCTGCGGTCGATGGGGGCCCGCGGCGGGAGCTCGGGCGCGGGCGGCGTGAGGTCCTCGTAGGGCACCTGGGTGAGCAGGTCGCTCATGACGTTGAGGCGGGCGCGCTTCTTCACGTCGCCCTCCACCACCCACCAGGGAGCGGCGTCGGTGTCGGTCGCGGCCAGCATGGCGTCCTTCGCGCGGGAGAACTCCACCCACCGGTCCCGCGCCTGCAGGTCCATCGGGGAGAGCTTCCAGCGCTTCGCCGGGTCAGCGACCCTGGCCTGGAAACGCTTCTCCTGCTCGGTGTCGGAGACGGAGAACCAGTACTTCACCAGCGTGATCCCCGAGCCGACGAGCATCTCCTCGAACAGCGGGCAGTCGTGCAGGAACTGCTCGTACTCCTCGTCGGTGCAGAAGCCCATGACCCGCTCGACCCCGGCGCGGTTGTACCAGGAGCGGTCGAACAGCACCATCTCGCCGGCGGCGGGCAGGTGGGCGACGTAGCGCTGGAAGTACCACTGCGAGCGCTCGCGGTCCGTCGGCGCGGCGAGGGCGACGACCCGGGCGGCGCGCGGGTTGAGGGCCTCGGTGATCCTCTTGATCGCCCCGCCCTTGCCGGCGGCGTCACGGCCCTCGAAGACCACCACCACCTTGAGGCCCTTCGCCCTGACGTACTCCTGCTGGCGCACGAGCTCCAGCCCGAGGCGGGCGAGCTCCTTCTCGTAGTACTCCTCGTCGACCTTCTCGGCCTTGGTCGGTGACTGCTCGCTCGCCCCTGCGCGTGTGGCCATCCGCCACTGTGACGGATCGGGTGCGGGGGCGCCGCACCCGGGTCAGCGCGCCGCGGGCCGGCGGCGCGTCGACCCCCGCAGCTGCTCCGCGCTGCGTCGCTCGACCCGCACCCACCGCTCGCCGAGCCCACCGACGGTCACCTCCTCCGCCTCCACGAGCGAGCCGGCGGCATCGAAGGCCAGCACGGTGGCGCACAGCGGGACGGGCGGGTCGGCCTCGACGCCGCGGACGCCCGCGCCGCCGGTCGAGCCCTGGGTCAGGCGCAGCGTGCCGTCGTGGACGGCGGCGCGGCGACGGTGGGTGTGACCGTCCAGGATCAGACCCACCTCGCCGTGCAGGCGGTTCCCGAGGGGGCGCCGGTGCACCGCGACGACGTGCACGGGCTCGCCGCGCGCCGCGCTGGCGCGCACCGAGGCGGCCAGCGCGGCGTCGGCCGCCTCGAAGGCCGCTGCCAGCGCGACCCGGCTCGCCGCCGACCCCGAGCCGGCCCGGCGCCACGGGGTGAACTCCAGGTCGCCCGTCCCGGCGATCCGCAGCCCGGCCACCTCGGTGATCGCCCCGTCGTCGAGGACCGTGACGCCGGGCAGCGCGGCGAGGTACTTCTGGGTGGCGGCACCGTCGTGGTTCCCGCGGACCCAGACGTAGGGCACGCCGAGCCTGCCCACCCAGGCCGAGAGACGGTGCTCGGGCCCCAGCCCGTGGTCGGTGAGGTCCCCGGTGTCCAGCACCGCGTCCACGCGGGAGCCGGCGAGCAGCGCCTCGACCAGGTCGGCGGCGAGCGGGTTGTCGTGGACGTCGGAGATCCACAGCAGCCGCGCACCGCCGGCCCTCGCTCCCTGCGCGCCCTCGCTCGCCCTGCCTGCCCCGCCTGCCCCGTCGGCTCCGTCGGCTCCGTCGCTCGAGAGGGGGAGTCCGGCGACGGCCGCGTGCAGGTCGCGGGCCGTCGCGGCGATGCGCACCACCTGGCGCCGGTACGAGCGCCAGCGCGCCGAGAGACCGGCCTCGTCCCGCCATCGCGACCCCGTCATGACGGCCACCGTAGGGCCGTGACCGCGGGCCAGGGTCTGACGAGAGGATGGCGCGGTGCTCACCGTCGCCACCTACAACGTCAACGGCATCCGCGCGGCCCACCGCCGGGGCATGGCCCCGTGGCTCCAGGCCCGCAGGGCCGCGCAGCGCAGCGGACCCGACGGGCTCGGGCCCCTGGGGGTCCTGTGCCTGCAGGAGGTCCGCGCCGACGACGCCACGCTGCGCGCCCTGCTCGACGACATGGGCTGGGGTGACGCGGCCGTGGCCCACTCCGAGCCCACAGACCCGGGGACGAAGGGCAGAGCCGGCGTCGCGATCGTCTCCGCGCACCCCGTCCTCGCCGAGCGGGACGCCGCGGCCGCGGGCCTGCCGGAGCGCTTCGCCGGTGCGGGACGCTGGATCGAGGCCGACGTCGAGGTCCCCGGCCTCGGCCCGGTCACCGTCGTCAGCGCCTACGTGCCCACCGGCGGGGTCGGCACCCCCAAGCAGGACGAGAAGATGGCTTTCCTCGCAGCCATGGACGAGCGCATGGCCTCTCTGGCGAAGGCGCCCGGCGCGCTGGCGCTCCTCACCGGCGACATCAACGTCTGCCACCGCGAGGCGGACCTGAAGAACTGGCGCGGCAACCGCACCAAGGCGGGGTTCCTGCCCGAGGAGCGCTCCCACCTCGACGGGTGGGAGGCCGCCGGCTGGGTCGACGTCGTGCGCGCGCAGCACCCCGGTGAGGCCGGCCCGTACTCGTGGTGGTCCGTGCGCGGCAAGGCCTTCGACACCGACACGGGGTGGCGCATGGACCTCCAGCTGGCGAGCCCAGCCCTCGGCGCGCGCGCCGCGGCCGTCGGCGGCGCCGTCGTGGACCGGGCCGACAGCTGGGCGGAGCGCGTCAGTGACCACGCACCGGTGGTGGTCGGTTACGCAGAATGATCGTGGCGTGTGCTGATCCCCGCGAGCGGCAGTACGGTCGGTCCATGGGAGACGCTGGCGGTGCCGTGGCGGTCGTCGCCATCGGTGGTGGCGCGGTCGTGTCGCGACAGGCCTTCGAGCGCACCGCGGAGTCCGTCGGGACCGCGCGGCTGCAC
>JBBSRD010000070.1:0-11041 GCA_038243415.1 Actinomycetales bacterium
CGAGGGCGGCGAGTGGGGTCTCGACAGCTCGCCCGCGCACCTGCACGGCGCCGTCGACGCCAGCCTGCAGCGGCTCGGCGTGGAGCAGATCGCCCTCTGGCAGCACCACCGCCCCGACCCCGCCGTCCCCTACGACGACGTGATCGCCACCCTCGCGGAGATCGTCGCCAGCGGGAAGGTGGCCGCGGTCGGGCTCTCCAACGCCGACCCCGACCAGGTCCGGGCGGCCCACGCCGTGCTCGGCGACGCGCTGGTCAGCGTCCAGAACCAGTTCAACCCCGCCTTCCGCACCAGCCGCCCCGAGATCGACGTCTGCGAGGAGCTCGGGCTGGCCTTCCTCCCCTGGGGCCCGCTGGGCGGCCTGACCAACGCCAAGGAGCTGGCGGAGAAGCACCCGGCGTTCGCCGAGGTCGCCGCCTCCTGCGACGTCAGTGCCCAGCAGGTCGCGCTGGCCTGGGAGCTGGCGCAGTCCCCCCGGGTCATCCCCATCCCCGGCGCCAAGCGGCCCGCGTCGGTGCGGGACTCCGCCGCCGCGGCCGACCTCGAGCTGAGCGCCGACGAGCTGTCCCGCCTCGACGGGTAGGTGAAGCACCACGGCTCTGGCACCTCATCGTGAGCGAGCCGGCGCACCCACGGCAGCCAGGAGGACCAGCCCCGGTCGCGATCCTGGGCCCGCCGCTACCATCGACCCCACCCTGCAGGAGCTCGAGGCCGCCCGGTGCCACCGACCGATCGTGGTGCGGTGCCCGCCGCGGTCCTGGACCAGCTCCCCGACCGACGACGCGAGGTATCCGAGGCAGTGGCGAGCCAGTCCAGCAAGCTGTATCGCAACGAGAAGCCGCTGCGGGACATCGTCGGCGAGAAGATCCGAGACCGGATCGTGGACGGGACCTTCCCGCCGGGGACCCGGCTCGTCGAGCGGGAGCTCGCCGAGACGTTCACCGTCTCGCGGCTCCCCGTCCGTGAGGCGCTGCGGGTGCTCCTCCAGGAGGGCCTGGTGGAGAACCTGCCCTCGCGCGGCGTCGTCGTGCGGGCGCTCGACCGGCGTCACGCCTCCGAGCTGTTCGACATCCGCGAGGCGCTGGAGGTCCTGGCCGTCCGGCAGGCCACGCAGCGGGTCGCGGCGGGGGCCGAGCACCGCCTCGGCGAGGTGCTCCTGGAGGCGCGCGCCGCGGTCGAGGTCGGCGACATGGACGCCGCCCACGACGCGAACTCACGCTTCCACGACGAGATCATCACCCTCTCCGGCAACGAGCTGCTCGAGAACATGCTCGCCCCCCTCCTCGGCCGCCTGCACTGGCTCTTCCGCCAGATCTCCAGCTCGGAGCAGGTGACCGTCGAGCACGAGGCGCTGTGCGCGGCCATCTCCTCCGGCGACCCGGAGCGCGCGGCGGCGGCCGCCCGGGCCCACGTCCTGACGTATCGCGCCTTGACGATGCAGTACCTCTTCGGCGGCTGATCGACACCGCGCCGCCCCGCAGCCCGGTCCGGGGCTCGACGCGGGAGCGGGGTGGTTGACAACCAGGTTGGGATCCCACTAGCGTCAGTTGGGATCCCACCGCGTCACCGCGCGGTGCGACCGTCCACCGCACCCTGAGCCGGGGCGGGGCAACGCCGCCCCCCTACTCCTCGAAGGACCTGTCATGGCAGACAGCAACGACGTGGCCACGGGCGTCACGGCCGTGCGCCCACGAGAGACCACCACGTCGGACGGGAAGCCCACCCGCGTCCGCTGGAAGCTCTTCGTCCTCCTCCTCGCCCTCGTCACCCTCAACTACATCGACCGGGGTTCGATCTCGGTCGCCATGCCGCTCATCAAGGAGGAGTTCAGCCTCTCCGCCGAGGCGACCGGGCTGCTCCTGTCGGCGTTCTTCTTCGCCTACGCGCTCATGCAGATCCCCGGCGGCTGGCTCATCGACCGGTTCGGCCCCCGCAAGATGGCGACCGCAGCCACCCTCGGCTGGGGCGTAGCCACCGCAACCTCCGGCCTGTCGTGGAGCTTCGCCAGCCTGTTCGTCACCCGGGCTGCCATCGGCATCGCCGAGGCACCGATCATGCCGGCCGGCGGAAAGCTCAACGCCACCTGGATGGCCTCCACCGAGCGCGGCCGTGGCGCGACCATCCTCGACGCGGGCGCCCCGCTCGGTGCCGGGCTCGGCGGGATCATCGTCACCGGGCTGATCGCCCTCACCGGGGGGTGGCGCGCGGCGTTCGTCGCGGCAGGGGTGGCCACGGCGCTCTTCGGTGCCATCGCCTGGTGGTACATCCGCGACCACCCGCGCCAGCACCCGAAGGTCAACGACGCCGAGGCCGACTACATCGACGCCTCGCACGCGGTCGAGGACGCCAGGGCCGCGGAAGCCGGCGCGCCGGGTCGCCGCGGTCTTCTGCCCTACCTGCGGTTCCGCTCCTTCTGGGCCATGTGCCTGGGGTGGTTCGGCTTCAACGGCGTGTTCTACGGCCTGCTCACCTGGGGGCCGCTCTACCTGTCGGAGGCGAAGGGCTTCAACCTCGCCGAGGTCGGGTGGGGGACCTTCGTGATCTTCGGTGCCGGGTTCGTCGGTGAGCTGCTCGGCGGGTTCCTCGCCGACCGCTGGCAGAGCCGCGGTGGCTCGGCCAACCTCGTCATGCGCACGATGCTGGGCAGCGCCGCCGTCATCGTGGTCGCCGGCCTCGTCGCCGTGATCTTCGTCAACGACTCCCTGGTGGCCGTCGGCCTGCTGGCCGTGGTGCTGTTCTTCCTCCGGTGGGTCGGCCTGTTCTGGGCCATCCCCGCGCTCCTGGGCGGCCGCGAGCGCGCGGGCATCCTGGGCGGTTCGATGAACCTGTTCGGGAACATCAACGGGTTCATCACCCCGCTGGCGATCGGCCTCATCGTCGGGGCCACCGGCGGGTACAGCTGGGCCCTCGCGTACTTCGTCGGCGCCGGCGTCATCATGCTCGTCTCCGTCGTGAGCCTCGACTACAGCCGTCGTCTCCCGGTCTGAGGAGGACCCGTGCACCTGCTCGTCATCAACCCCAACACCAGCGAGTCGGTCTCCGACCTGATCCGCAGCGAGGCCCGTCGCGCCGCGGCACCCGGCACGAAGATCACCGTGAGGACCGCCCGCTCCGGGATGGCCTACATCGAGACGCGGTTCGAGTCCCTGCTGGCCGGCCCCGCCGTGGCCGAGCTCATCGCCGAGGATACGGCGGACGTCGACGCCGTCGTCGTCGCGGCCTTCGGGGATCCAGGGCTTCCCGGCCTGAAGGAGATCGTCGACGTCCCGGTGGTGGGGATCAGCGAGGCAGCGCTCGTGACGGCCTCCCTGCTCGGACCGCGGTTCGCCATCGTGGCGATCTCCCACCGGATCACCGCGTGGTACCGCGACTGCGTCGAGCACAACGGCCTCGGCTCCAGGCTGGCCTCGATCCGCTCGCTGCGGGACCCCCTGCACAGCATCGGCTCCGTGCAGGAGGACTTCCGAGAGGACCTCGTGCGCCTCGCCAACGAGGTCGTCGACCACGACGGGGCGGACGTCGTCATCCTCGCCGGGGCGCCGCTCGCCGGCCTCGCCCGCGAGGTCGCCGACCAGATCCCGGGCCCGGTCGTCGACGGCATCTCCGCGGGGGTGGCGCAGGCCGAGACCCTCGTCCGCCTCGCTCCCGGCCGGCACCGGGCGGGCAGCCTCGCCCCTCCGCCGGCCAAGGACCACACCGGCCTCTCCCCGCACCTCCACGCCCTGCTGGCGACCGCGCACCAGCACTGACCCGGTCCGGCCCGCACCCGTGGCGGGTCCCAGACCTCGGACGGACACAGCCCACGATGCTCGACCTCCTCATCGTCAACGCCACCATCGTCAACGCCGACCGCACGACGCGTGCGCACGTCGGCGTCACCGACGGGAAGATCGCCGCGCTCCACTCGAGCGGCACCGAGGACCTACCACCGGCGCGTCGGCGCATCGACGCCACCGGGATGCTCCTGATCCCCGGCGGCGTGGACGCGCACTGCCACGTCGAGCAGGTGACCGGCCCGCACAAGAGCCTGGACACCTTCGCCACCGCGACCACCGCCGCCCTCCACGGCGGCACGACGACGATCTTCGACTTCGGCATCCCCGCCGGTCCGTGGGAGAGCCCGCTCGAGGCGGTGGAGAACAAGCTGCGGCTCATAGACGGGGCGCGGTGCGACGTCGCGCTCCACGGCTCGGTGGTCGCCTGGGACGACACCGTCCCGGCCCAGCTGGAGGCGATGGCGGAGCGGGGCGTGCGCTCGGTGAAGCTGTACACCACGAACCGGGGGACGACCATGGCCGACGAGGACACGATCCTCAAGGTCATGAAGGAGATGGTCCGCCTCGACGGGCTCACCTACATCCACTCCGAGCACGACGCGATCATCGTCGACCGGACCGCGACGTGCGCCGCGGCCGGGCAGGTCGGGATCTCCGACCTGCCGCAGACCCGGCCTGCGATCTCCGAGGACGCCTCCGTCCGCGAGGTCCTGGCCATCGCCGAGTACACCGGCGCCCCGGTGTACTTCGTCCACCAGACCACCCCGGGGGCCGTGGACGCCGTGCAGGAGGCACGCGGCCGCGGCCAGACGGTCTTCTCCGAGACCTGCCCGCACTACCTGCTGCTCGACGAGTCGGTGTACGGATCCAGCACGCCGGAGAAGTACGCCTGCTGCCCGCCGATGAGACCGGCGCAGACCGTCGACGGCCTCCTCGACCGGGTGGCCCAGGGGCACGTGGACGTCGTCGGCTCGGACCACTCCGGGTACGACCTGGCACAGAAGCGCGAGTCCAGCCACGACGTGCGCCGCATGCCGCACGGGCTGCCCGGCGTCGAGACCCGGATGCCGGCGACGTTCACCGCGCTCGTCACCCGGCGAGGCCTGTCGCTCGAGCGGTTCGTCGAGGTCTTCTCCACCGCCCCGGCGCGGATCAACGGCCTCACGACCAAGGGCACCGTCGACGTCGGCTACGACGCGGACCTCGTGCTCTTCGACCCCGCGGAGGTCCGCGTGGTCGACGAGGCGGCGCTGCACCAGGGCACGGACTTCTCGCCGTTCGCCGGCGAGGCGCTCCACGGCTGGCCGTCCGTCGTCATCAGCGCCGGCCAGGTCGTCCGCGAGCACGGCGAGTTCTCCGACCCCGGACCGGTCGGCGGCTTCCGGCCACGGGTCGCCTTCACCGAGCGCACGGCAGACCCGTCCACAGCACCCGACCGCACCACCACGACGAACGAGGTTCTTCTCTGATGGACAGGCCCACCCGGATCGGGATGATCGTCCCCTCGTCGAACACCTGCCTGGAACCGCAGACCTACCGGATCCTCGGTGACCGGGAGGACGTGACCGTCCACTTCACCCGGATCGAGGTGACCCGGATCGCGCTCGACGCGGGGTCCAGCACCCAGTTCGACCAGGCGGGGATGGTGGCGGCGGCCCGGCTCCTGCGCACCGCCGAGGTCGACGTCATCGCCTGGAACGGCACCGCTGGCTCCTGGCTCGGCGCCGACCAGGACCGAGCCATGGCCGAGGCGATCACCGAGGCGACGGGCGTGCCCGCCACGACGTCCACCCTGGCCTACCTCGACGCCTTCGAGCGGTTCGGCATCAAGCAGGTGGGGCTGGTCTCTCCGTACACCGGCGACGTCAACGAGGCGATCACCGCGGCGTACGCCCGCGAGGGGATCGACGTCATGGGGGAGCGCCACCTCGGCCTCGACGTCAACGAGTCCTTCGCCCGGGTCACCCCGGGAGAGCTCGTGCCGCACTCCCTCGAGATGGTGCACAGCGGAGGCGGCGGCGACCCCGACGCGATCGTCTACCTGTGCACCAACCTCTACGGGGCGCCGATCGTGGAGGAGGTGGAGGCGGAGACGGGGGTGCCCGCGCTCGACTCGGTCGCGCTCACGCTGTGGCGCTGCCTGGACCTGGTCGGTGCGCGCGGCCTCGACGCCCGCTGGGGCCGGTTGCTCGCCTGACCTCATGGTGTGATCGCGTGACCGCAGCGGTGGAGGGCTCCGCGTCGCTGGACTCCTGACGGGGATGGTGAGCGCCACGCTGCGCACGGTCACGTGCTCGGGTGTCGAGATCATGTGGCGGCCGGTCCGCGCCGCCACGGTCAGTTCGTCATCCCCATCGGCAGTTGGGGGCCGAGGTGCTCGACGTGGACGGTCCCCGTGGTCGCCGTCGCGTCGTGGTGCTGCAGCCGCGGGCTGGTCATCCCCGGCTGGCGGAGGACCGGCCCTGCTCGGCGATCTGCCGCTCCACCTGCTCGTCCTCGGACCGCTTCACGGCCTCCAGGCGTAGCGCCGGCTCGCGGTCGATCCTCATCAACGCGCCTCCGTCCCGCGGTTGCTCTGCGTGATGCTCGGCGTGGCCAGCGTCACGCCAGGGCGCAGAAGGCCGAACGACGGCGAGGGGGCTGGACGTCGGTGCAACCACTGAGCCGCGACCTGTGGTTAGGTCTACTAAGTAGACCAATGAGGGGAGACGGCGTGGCGTTCACCGAGGACATCGAGCAGGCCGTCGCTGCGCGCGCCGAGGCTTGCTTCTCCTTCCTGGAACGTCTGGTCGCGGAGCCGAGCACCGTCGGCCGTGAGGCAGGGGTGCTGGAGGTCTTCGCGACCGAGCTCGCCGCGATGGGTTTCGACGTCGAGCGGCTGCCGATCCCCGCGGCCACCGCGGAGCTGGCGACCGCTGGCGTCTCGCCGGACCGCGCCGGCGGCCACGTCACCGTGGGGCGCCGCGGGCACCAGCGCGCGGGCCGATCGCTCCTGCTCAACGGCCACCTGGACGTGGTCCCCGCCGAGAACGAGCAGCTGTGGCGCACGCCCCCCTTCGTCCCCCACCGGCGCGAGGGGCGCATGTACGGGCGGGGCACGGGGGACATGAAGTGCGGCATCGCCATGGGCGCGCTGGCGATCTCCGCGCTGGACGAGGTGGCCCCTGACGCCATCTCGGGGCCGCTGACCTTCCTCGGCGTCGTCGAGGAGGAGATCACCGGCAACGGCACCCTCGCCGCGGCGGCCGCCGGCGTGCTCGCCGACGCCGTCGTCGTCCTCGAGGCCACCGACCTCGGCCTGCTCCTGGGCGGGGTGGGCGTGCTGTGGCTCGAGGTCACGGTCACCGGGCGCGCCGGGCACGCCCACGAGGCGCAGGGGCGCGGCGGCGTGGTGGACACCGCGATGGCGCTGGTCGCCGGGCTGCGCGCGTGGGCGCTGCGGCTCGGCGCCGGCGACCCGGACCCCCTCTTCGACGCGCTCGAGCGCCCGTACGCGGTGAACCTCGGCACCCTCACCGCCGGCGACTGGACCTCCAGCGTGCCCTCGAGCGCGACGGTGGGCGTCCGCGTCGGCTACCCCCGTGGCTGGAGCGCCCGGCGCGCCGAGTCCGTCGTGCGCGAGGTGGTCGAGGAGGCCCGCGCCGCCGCAGCGGCGGAGCACCACGTGCACGTCCGGTCGAGCGGGCTGCGCGCCGAGGGCTACCTGCTGGACGAGCAGCACCCGCTGGTCACGGCCCTGTCCCGCGCCCACGAGGACGCCCACGGGCGCCCCGCCGAGCGCTTCGTGCTCGGCAGCACCACCGACGCCCGCACCTACGTCAACGACTTCGCGACCCCTGCGCTGTGCTTCGGGCCCAGCGCGGCCGACATCCACGGCGTCGACGAGTCGGTGGACCTGCGGTCCGTCCTCGACGGCGCCGCCACGCTGGCGCACTTCCTGCGCGCCCACTACGCGGGAGGAGCCGAGCGTGGCTGACCTGCTGTCGCCCGACGACGCGCTGAACCTGGACGTGGCCACCGCGGTGGACGACCCCTTCGCGCGGCGGATCACCGTCGGGGGGGCGGCCGACGCCGTGACCGACCGGCTGGTCACCGCCGTGGCCCTGGGCATCTACGTGCCCGGCCAGCGGCTGCCCCCGGAGCGGGAGCTGGCGGGGATGCTGGAGGTCTCGCGCACCACCGTCCGGGAGGGGCTGCGGCGCCTCGTCGCCGACGGGTACCTGGAGGTGCGCCGCGGGAGGACGGGCGGCTACTTCGTGCTCTCCGGGTGGGGGCCCGGCTCGGCCGACGGCGTGCGGCGCTCCATGGCGCCGCGCATCGAGGCCTTCGAGGCCTTCTTCGACGCCCGACGCCTCATCGAGGGGCTCATCGCCTCCACCGCCGCGGCGCGCCGCACCGAGGACGACCTCACCACCCGGCGCGCCGCCGCGGCCGACTACCGGGACGCGGTCGACCGCGAGGCCTCCCGGGCGGCCGACGCCCGCCTCCACGCCGCGGTCGCCGGCGCTGCGGCCAACCCGCTGCTGCTGGGCCTCAGCCTGCAGATGCGCGCGCGCGTCAGCCTCAACCTCGGTGCGGAGCCCTTCACCGAGGCGGTGCGCCACATCGCCGTCGACCAGCACGACGACCTCGTCGCGGCCATCGCCGACGCCGACGCCGGACGGGCGGGCTCCCTGGCGAGCGCCCACTTCGGGCTGACCGAGGGCCTCGTCCGCGACCTGCTGGCCCGCGCCGCCCCCGGCGAAGCCCTGGAGGACGAGCGGTGAGCCCGCGGCTGCGCTTCGTCGTCCGGCGGACCCTGCTGGTCGTCCCCGTGCTGGGGGTGATGAGCGTCTTCGTCTTCCTCCTCATCCGCCTCGTCCCCGGGGACCCGGTGCGCACCATGCTGGGCTTTCGCGCCACCCCGGAGAACGTCGCCGTCGTGCGGGCCCGCCTGGGCCTGGACCGACCCCTGGTCGAGCAGTACTGGACCTGGCTGACCGGGGCGCTGCACGGTGACCTGGGCCGCGACGTGGTGAGCGGCGCGCCGCTGAGCGAGCTGCTCGCCCAGCGCCTGCCCGTCACCCTCGAGCTGGCGGTGACGTCCCTGCTCCTGGCGCTGCTCGTCGGGGTGCCGCTGGGCATCCAGGCCGCCGCCCACCGGGGCTGGACCGCGCGGCTGACCGACGGCTTCGTCGTGCTGGGCGTCTCCATCCCGGACTTCTGGCTCGGGATCATGCTCGTGCTGCTGTTCTCCGCGACCCTCACGGTGCTGCCGCCCTCCGGCTGGGTGCCGTTCACCGAGGACCCGGCCGGCAACCTGCGCTACCTCGTGCTGCCGGCGGTGACGCTGGCCACCGCCGAGGCGGCCTACTTCCTGCGCACCACCCGTGCGGCGATCGAGACGGTCATGGCCCAGCCCTTCGTCGAGCTGCTGCGCGCCAAGGGCGTCCGCCCGCGCCGGATCCTCTACGTCCACGCCCTGCGCAACGCCGCGACCCCCATCATCACCGTGGCCGGGGTGCAGTTCGGGGTGCTGCTCGGGGGCGCCATCATCGTCGAGACGCTCTTCGCCGTCCCCGGCGTCGGGCGCCTGATCGTCACCGCCATCACCCAGCGCAACTACCCCGTCGTCCAGGCCGGGGTGCTCGTGGTGGCCACGCTGTTCATCGTCGTCAGCCTGCTCGCCGACGTCCTCGTCGGCCTGGTCGACCCGCGCGTGGCCGAGAGGAGCGCGTCGTGAGCGCCTCGGTCGGGGCCCCCCTGGGCCTGCCGGCGATCCCGGGCGCGGCGGCGGACCCCCGCGCGCGCCGCCGGCGAGGGATGCCGCTCCCCGCGATGGTCGGGGCCGTGATTCTGGTGCTGCTCGTGGTGGCAGCGCTCGCGGCGCCCCTGCTGGCGCCCCACGACCCCGAGGCCGTCGACGCCTCACGGGTGCTCGGGGCCCCGGACCTCTCCCACCCCTTCGGGTCGGACTCCCTGGGCCGCGACGTGCTCAGCCGGGTGCTGTTCGGCTTCCGCGTCAGCCTGGCCGTCGCCCTCTCGTCGGTGGCGGTGGCCTGCCTGCTGGCCGTGCCGCTGGGGGCGTTGGCCGGGTACCGCGGCGGCTGGGTGGACACGGTGGTCTCCCGGCCGATGGACATGCTGCTGGTGCTGCCGGCGCTGCTCCTCGCCGTCAGCCTCATCGCGATCCTGGGCCCCGGCGCGCGCATCGCCGCGCTGGCCATCTCGGTGATCTACCTGCCGATCCTCTACCGGGTGATGCGCGCCAGCGCCGCGTCGACCTCGGCGATGGCCTACGTCGAGGGCGCCCGTGCGCGCGGCACGTCAGCGGTGGGCACGGTCGTCGCCCACGTGCTGCCCAACTCCGTCGGGGCCCTGGCGGTGCAGGCCTCCGTGCTCACCGGCTTCGCCCTGCAGCTCGAGGCCGCGCTGAGCTTCCTGGGGCTCGGGGCCCAGCCGCCCACCCCGTCGCTGGGCCTGATGCTCTCCGACGGGCGCGACGTGCTGACCCAGGCCCCCTGGGTGGAGATCTACCCCGGCCTGGCCATCGCCGTGACCGTGCTGGCGCTGAACCTCCTGGGCAACGGCCTGCGCCGCGCGCTGGACCCGGAGGGACTTGCCGCATGAACCCGTCACGACCGGCCTCCGCCCCGGTGCTGGAGCTGCGCGGGCTGAGCGTGGGGCTGCCCGGCGAGGCCGGCACCGTCCACGCCGTCGACGAGGTGGACCTGAGCGTGCACGCCGGGGAGATCGTCGCCCTCGTGGGGGAGAGCGGCTGCGGCAAGTCCACCCTGGCCCGCGCGGCCATGGGCCTGCTGCCCCCCGGCGCGGACGTGCGCGGCGAGGTGGTCGTCGACGGGCAGGAGACCACCGCCCTCAGCGAGGAGGGTAGGCGCCGCCTGCGCGGGGCGACGATGTCGATGGTGCTGCAGGACCCCTCCACCAGCCTGGACCCCACCGCCGGCATCGGCGGCCAGGTCGCCGAGACCGTGCGCGCCCACCGCCGGGTCTCCGCCCGCCAGGCACGGGCCCTCGCGCTCGCCCAGCTGGAGGAGGTGGGCATCGTCGACGCCGCCGCGCGCTACCGCGACCCCCCGCACCGCTTCTCCGGAGGGATGCGCCAGCGCGTGGTCGTCGCCGCCGCCCTGGTCAACGACCCGCAGGTCCTCATCGCCGACGAGCCCACCACGGCCCTGGACGTCACGGTCCAGGCCCAGGTCCTGGCGCTGATGAGGACGCTGTGCACCGAGCGCGGCACCGGGGTGCTGCTGATCACCCACGAC
>JBBSRD010000071.1:0-11017 GCA_038243415.1 Actinomycetales bacterium
CCCCCCACCCCCCCCCCGCCGCCCCCCCCCCCCCCCGCCCCCGCGCCGCCCGCCAGCCCCGCCCCGCGGGGCGGGGCGGTGCCCCCCCCCCCCACGACGCGGCGCCCCGCGACGTCCGGGCCCTCCACGCGCCGCTGCAGCCCGTGGGCCTTGGCCTCCTTGCGCACCACGCAGGCGTCCAGCACCTGGCCACGGGCGGTGGCGGCGTGGAGCATCGCCGCGGCCACCGGGTCGGCCCCCATCGTCAGGCCACCCACGGACTCCGGGGCCAGCCCGCTCTCGCCCACGAGGTCCAGCAGCACCGAGCCCACCAGCGGCGCGGCCTCGGCGTGCAGGGTGACGCGCCGCAGGTCGACGTAGTAGTCGGCCTCCCGACCGGAGGAGAGGGTGATCCGGCCCCGGACCACCGCCAGGTCGCTGATGAGCTGCTGCAGGCGGTCGCGGTCGGTCATGGCGCCAGGGTAGGGCGCGGCGCAGGGCGCCCGGTGCCGGTGAGCACCTGGCTGCAGCGCCCGCGAACCGGCACCGGCACCCGCACCCGCACCCGCACCCGCACCCGCACCACGGTGATCATGGAGCATCCACGCCCACGCAGCGGTGATCATGGGATGGCTGCCCCTGCGCTGCGCGCTGGAGGGCCTCTTCCCCATGATCACCGATCAGGGGGTGCGGATCGCCGAGGTTCGACGACGAGCAGGTCAGGCGCTGGCGCTCGTCCGACGACGGTGGGCCGCCATGACCGCCTTCTCCTCCGTGTTGATCATCGCGAAGAAGACGATCGTGATGACCACGAAGACCAGCAGCATGATGAACGTGACGTCCCAGCCGAAGGTCGAGATGACCAGCCCGATGCCCGAGGACGCGAGCGTCGCACCGATGACGTAGCCGAAGAGGCCCGTGAACCCGGCCGCGGTGCCGGCCACGCGGCGCGGCGAGAGGTCGAGCGCCTGAAGGCCGATGAGCATGACCGGCCCGTAGATGAGCCCGCCGATGAACGTCACGGCGACGAGGGAGACCCACAGCGGCGAGGACGCCGGCGTCAGCCAGTAGACCGCGACGGCGAGGCCGACGGCGGCCATGAAGACGATGCCCGTGATCGACCGGTTGCCGCGGAAGACCTTGTCGGAGGCCCACCCGCACAGCAGCGTCCCGACGATCCCGGCGAGCTCGAAGAGCGAGAACCCCGCGATGCCGCCGGTGAGCGAGGCTCCGCGGACCTGTGAGAGGTAGATCGGCGTCCAGGTGAGCACGCCGTACCTCAGCGCGTAGACGAAGACGTTCGCGAGGGCCAGGAGGACCAGCGTGCGGTTGCGCAGCACGTGCTTGCGCACCACCGCCCACATGCCCAGGTCGGCGTCCTCGGCCTCGTCGAGCTCGACCTTCGCGGGGTCGTGCCGGTACTCCTCGATGGTCGGCAGGCCCTGGGACTCGGGGGTGTCACGGATGAGGAAGAACGCCACGACGGCCACGACGATCGCGACGATCGCCGGCAGCCAGAACGCCGCGGTCCAGTCGTCGCCGGTGAGCGAGAGCCCCAGGGCGGCGAGGACGCCGACGGCGAACCCGCCGACGTTGTGCGCGACGTTCCAGATCGAGGTCTTGATGCCGCGCTCGCTGGTGGAGAACCAGTGGACGAGGACCCGGCCGCACGGAGGCCACCCCATGCCCTGGAACCAGCCGTTGACGAACATGACGACCGCGAAGAGCGCCAGGGACGCGGAGACCGCGGGGACGAACGCGATGACGAGGTTCGCCACGGCGGACAGCAGGAGCCCGATGGGCAGGAAGTAGCGCGCGTTGGAGCTGTCGGAGACCGTCGCGGAGAGGAACTTGGAGAAGCCGTAGGCGATCAGCGCGGCGTTGGCGATGATGCCGATGCCGAGCTCGTCGAGGCGCCCCTCGTCGATGAGCAGGGACCCGACGAGCGGGATGTTGTTGCGGATGAGGTAGTAGCCCGCGTACCCGATGAAGATCCCGAGGAAGACCTGGAGGCGCAGCCGGGGGTAGGCGCGCTTCACCTCGCCCTCGGGCCGGACGGGCTCGGGCGGTGGCGCAGCGAGCCACCCGAGCGTGGTGGACGTCTGAGGCATGGTCGCTCCTGGGAACCGTGCACGCCTCGTCGCGTGCGATCGCGGCCGAGGGTAACCCTGCTCGGCCAGCCGTCGGCAGGAGCCCGAGGAGCCCGCCCGCCGCACCCGTCCTTGTCCCCTGGCACCGGCGGTGCGAGCCTCGCGCCACGGGGAGGCTGAGGAGACGACCGGTGCGGGGGACCCTCCTGCTCGTCCACGCGGCCGTGGTGGTGGGCCTCGCCGCGCTCAGCCTCGCGCTGGTGGTCGTGGCAGCGGCCCCGGCGCGACCATCGGCGCCGGGATCGCCCCGCTGCCCCTGCTGGGGCTCGGCCTGCCGTGGCAGCCTCGGCTCGCCGGTGGGCGGGGGTGACCTCGTGGACGGTGCCGGTGGAGCGGTCGTGACCGTGGCGCCATGGAGGCCGTCCGGCCGTCGGCCGCGTACAGGGGCTTCCCGCCGCACCATCAGCGACACTGGCCCCTTCCCCCGATGATCCGAGGTCTGTCCCGCCGTGCCCGACGCCCTGCCCACCACCCGCGACTTCACGGCCCTCGAGGCGTCCCAGCGAGCCCGGTGGGTGCTGCTGCTCGGCGCACTGACCGCGATCGGCGCCCTCACCGTCGACATGTACCTGCCTGCCTTCCCCCAGCTGCGCACCGACCTGAGCACCACGGCGACGCTCGTGCAGCTGACGCTGACGGGCACCCTCGTCGGCGCCGCGCTGGGCCAGGTGGTGGTCGGCCCCCTGTCCGACGCGCTGGGTCGCCGCGGTCCGCTGCTCATCGGGCTGGCCGTGCACCTGCTCGCGTCGGTGGGGTGCGCGCTGGCGCCCACCATCGAGGTGCTGAGCGCTCTGCGCCTGCTGCAGGGGCTCGGTTCCGCCGCTGCCGCCGTCACGGCGCTGGCCGTGGTCCGCGACCTGTTCGACGGCGCGGGCGCCTCACGCCTGGTGGCCCGCCTGACCCTGGTGCTGGGCGCCTCGCCGATCTTCGCCCCGTCCCTCGGAGGCTGGCTGCTGTCGGTGACGGACTGGCGGGGGATCTTCTGGGTGCTGGCGCTGATCTCGCTCCTGCTGCTGCTCGTCGTCGCGGCCCGCCTGCCCGAGACGCTGCCGCGCGCCCGGCGCCGACCCGCCGGGGTGGGCGGCACCGCACGCACCTACGCGGCGCTGCTGCGCGACCGCGTGACGTGGGGCGTGGTGCTCACCGCAGGCCTCACCCACTCGATGATCTTCAGCTACGTCGGGGGCGCTCCGTTCGTGCTGCAGGAGCTCTACGGGCTCACCGCCGGGCAGTTCGCGCTGGCGTTCGCCGTCATCGGGACGTGCTTCGTCGCCGGCACCCAGGTGACCGCCCAGCTGGTGGCGCGCGTGGAGGCCGAGCACCTGCTCCTCGTCGGCATCGGCGGAGCGGTGCTGAGCGCCCTGGCCCTGGTGGTCGACGTCTCCAGCCACCGCGCCGGCGTGCTCGAGGTGACGTCCCTGCTCTGCCTGATCACCGTCTTCATCGGCGTCGCGCTCCCCACCACGGCGGCGATCGTCCTGAACCGCAACGGGTGGGCCGCCGGGTCGGCCGCCGCCCTCGTGGGGTTCGCGTCGTTCGGGGTCGGGGCGGTCGTCTTCCCGCTCGTCTCCCTCGTGGGGCTGCGCAGCGACCTCACCACCGGCCTGTCCGTCATCGTCGGCGGCGTCGCGGCGTTCGTGGTGATGGCGGTCGTCGTCCTGCCGGTGGTGCGCGCCGAGCGGCGTCTCCTGCCCGTCTGACCGCCCCCGCTCGCTCCACCCACCTGCGCCCTCACCCCCGCCCCCGCATTTCGCGCTCTCCTTGTCGTTGAAGGGACCGCGCCGACAGCCGTGAGCGCTCGAATTGCAGGAGGGAGGGGTGGAAGGGGTGGGCCTGAGAAGACAGATACCGGGTGGCGTGCGGGTGGACGCGGCTCCTGCGGGCGCGTCGGAGCCGGCCCGCACCGGGTGGCCCGAGGTTGACTGGCCGGATGGGCCACCGGAGCGAGCACCGCGCCGCGGCGGGCCTGCTGTCCTCGCACGACGTCGGCGCTCCGGCCCTGATCGGCCGGGTGGTCCGCCTGGTCCGGGTGCAGGCGGGGGTCGTGGTGATGGTCGGGCTGCTCGACGCCCTGCTCGACGGGGTGATGAACACCGCCCTCACCTCGACGAACGCCCTCGGCGACCGGGTGGTGCCCAGCACCGGGCTCGTGGCGGTGACGCTCACGCTGCACCTGCTCGGCGCCGCGGTCGTCCTCGTCGCCGCCTGGGTCCTGGCACGGTTCCTCCGCCGCGCGCACCGGTGGGCGCGAGCCACCGTGCTCGTCCTCGCCGCCGCCCGCGGCATCGGCCTGGTCACCGGGGTCACCGCCTCGGCGGTCTACCTGGTCAGCGGCCCGAGCCTGCTGGTCCCCGTCGCACCGCACTGGTGGGGGGTCCTCGGCTCAGCGGTGAGCGCGGCGCTCTTCGTGCGGATGCTCGTCGACCTCTACGGCCCCGAGCTCAGCGTCCGGTTCGCGGGGCGCTCCCGCCCCGCCACCTCCTGACGGGGCCAGACCCCTCCCGCGCCCGTCCCTCCCGCACGGCGGGTGAAGGGTCAGCGGCGCTCGGGGCGACGCGCTGCGGCGGCTCGGGCCAGCAGGCCGCGGGGCGTCGCTCCCACGAGCGCCACCAGCGAGCGGTACAGCACGCTCGGGACGACCACCGCGCGCCCGCGGGAGGCGCCGCGCAAACCCTGGCGCGCCACGAGCGTCGGGGTCATCCACACCGGCCACGGCTGGTGCGCCGTCGCGATCTCCGCGCGGGCGTGGAACTCCGTGCGGACGTACCCCGGGCACACCGCCGTCGCCGTCACGCCGGTGCCGGCCAGCTCCACCGCGAGCGACTCCATGAACGTCGTCGCCCAGGCCTTCGCGGAGGAGTAGGTCCCCAGCGGCACGAAGCCCGCCACGGAGGAGACGGTGATGATCGCCCCGCGGCCCCGCTCTCGCATCGCCTGGGCGGCTGGCTGGGTGACGACGAGCACGGCGCGCACCAGGACGTCGAGCATCCGCTCCTCCTCGGCCATCTCGGAGTCGGCGTAACCGGTCGCGAGGCCGAAGCCCGCGTTGTTGACCAGCACGTCCACCGGCGCGGAGCGGCTCCCGGCGCGCTCGGCGACGCGCGCCGTCGCGGCGGGGTCGGACAGGTCGGCGGGCAGCACCTCGACGCCCACCCCGTAGGAGGCGCGCAGCCGGGTCGCCGCCGCCTCGAGCCGGGGGGCGTCGCGCGCGACCAGCACGAGGTCGTGGCCCGCGGCGGCCAGCTGCTCCACGAACGCGGCGCCGATCCCGGACGTCGCGCCGGTCACCAGGGCGGTGCCGGGGCCTGGCTCGATCGGAGAGGTCCCGCCGGTGGCAGGACCATTGGACGTGGAGGTCGGCATGGTGTCAACGGTAGGCGGCAGTAGCGTCGGTCCATGCGCCTGGCCACCTGGAACGTGAACTCCGCCCGTGCCCGCGTCGACCGCATCGCGGGCTGGCTGGAGCGCTCCGACGTCGACGTCGTGGCGCTGCAGGAGACCAAGTGCAAGGACGCCCAGTTCCCCGCGGAACGCTTCGAGGCGCTCGGCTACGAGGTGGCGCACTCCGGGTTCAGCCAGTGGAACGGCGTCGCGCTGCTCTCCCGGGTGGGCCTGAGCGACGTGGAGGTCGGCTTCCCCGGCATGCCGGCGTGGGCCCCGCCCGCGCCACCGCGCCCCGATGGCCCGACCGGCTCGGCCGAGGGCGACCCGCCGCCCGTCGCGCCCGCACCCGTCCACGAGGCCCGCGCCATCGGCGCGACGTGCGGGGGGGTGCGCGTCTGGAGCCTCTACGTGCCGAACGGCCGCGGCCTCGACGACCCGCACCTGGCCTACAAGCTGGAGTGGCTCGAGGCGCTGCGGGTGGCGGGCACCGGCTGGCTGGCCGAGGACCCGGACCAGCAGATCGCGCTGACCGGCGACTTCAACGTCGCCCCTCGCGACGAGGACGTGTGGGACATGGCGGTCTTCGACGGCTCCACCCACGTCACCGACGAGGAGCGCGCCGCCTTCACGGGCCTCACCCGGGCCGGCTTCGCCGACGTGGTGCGCCCCCGCCACCCCGGCCCGGGCGTCTACACGTTCTGGGACTACCAGCAGCTGCGCTTCCCCAAGAAGCAGGGCATGCGCATCGACTTCGTCCTCGCCTCCCCCGCCCTCGAGGCCCGGGTGACGGGGGCCTCGATCGACCGGGACGAGCGCAAGGGCAAGGGCGCCTCGGACCACGCGCCCGTGATCATCGACGTGGGATGACCTCGCGCGAGAACGGTGACGCCCCACCGCAGCGCCCGCCGTGGCGGACCGAGGAGGTCGTCGCCGACGACGGGACGTCGCTGGCGGCCTACCGCCTCGGGGTCCCGCCCGGGCAGGCGGAGGCCACCGTCGTCATCGCCCACGGCTGGACGCTGTCCGCGGCGGCGTGGGACGCGGTGGCGCAACGGCTGGTGGCGAGCCGGCCCGACACCGCTGTGGTCGCCTACGACCAGCGCGGTCACGGCGCGTCCGAGCCGGGGAGCGCCTCCGCGACGATGGCGCTGCTCGCCGCCGACGTGAGAGCGGTGACGTCCACGTGCGCCCCCACCGGCCCGCTCGTGCTGGTGGGGCACTCGATGGGCGGCATGGCCCTGCTGGTCGCGGTCGGCGCCACGCCGTCGCTCCTGGCCGAGCGCCCGTCCGCGCTCCTGCTCTGCTCGACGACCGCGGGCGGGCCCCGGTGGCTGGGGACCAAGGCGAGGGCCGCCCCGCTCATGCAGGCCCTGGCGCACCTGCCCCCGCACCTCCACGTCCGCCGGGTGCCCACGCGCGTGCTCGCCAAGGTCAGCTACGCCCCCGACACCGCGCTCGACGTGGTGGCGGGCACCAACGCCGCGATGGGGGCGCTGTCGCTGCGCTCGGTCGGCGCGTGGTTCGGCGCGTTCAACGCGCACGACGCCAGCGACGTCCTGCCCGCGCTCGCCGCGGTCGGCGGGCAGGTGACGGTGCTGGTCGGCGACGCGGACCGTCTCACCCCGCCGGACAACTCCGTCGCGCTGGCCGACGCCCTGCCCGACGCGAGGCTGCGCGTCGTCCCGGGGGCCGGCCACATGCTCTTCGTCGAGCGCCCCGAGCTGGTCGCCGACGAGATCGCCGGGCTGGTCGACCACGTGGCGGGGCGGGGCCAGGCCCGTGCGTGATCGCACCATGATGGAGCCATGAGCGAGACGCCGTACCCCTACGCCCCGCCACCGGGAGGCTCCGCGCCCCGGGCATCGGGCCCGCCGGGACACCAGCCCGAGTCGATCAGCCCGAAGCCACGGACCGTCTCGACCGCCATCACGCTCGTGTGGGTGGCGATCGGGCTGTACCTGGTGGGCGTCGTGGTCCTCGTGGCCTCGGGGTACCTCACCGACACCCTCGCGGCGACCGAGACAGCCGGCGAGCCGGTGCCGCCCGCCGTGCAGGGCTTCGCCCTCGTGGTCGCCGTGGTGGTCGGCGGGTTCTTCCTCCTGCTGTACGTCGGCTTCGGGGTCCTGCTCGCGCTGATGCTGCGGGCCGGCCGGTCGTGGCCGCGGATCGTCCTGGCGGTCGTCGCGGGGCTGTTCGCGCTCGGGCTGGTCCTCAACGTGGTGCTGGCGATCGCCTTCGCCGTCAACGGTCCGTCCTTCCTCATCCCCGTCGCGCCGCCGGTCCTCCAGCTCGTCATCAGCGGGCTGGAGGTCGCCGCCCTCGCCGCGGCCGTGGTGCTGCTCTTCCAGCGCCCGTCCAGCGCGTGGTTCGCCGAGCGCCGTGACGCGCGCCTCCGCGCGAAGGGGCAGGTCGGCATCGGCCTCCCCGGCGGGGAGGGTCGGTTCGCGCAGGGCGACCAGCGGCCGGACCTCCACCGATGAGCGCCCACGACACGGACGGGGCCGCGCACGAGCCGTGGTGGCGCACCGCCGTCGTCTACCAGGTCTACCCGCGCTCCTTCGCCGACTCCACCGGTGACGGCGTCGGTGACCTGCGCGGGATCACCGCCCACCTCGACCACCTCGTCGACCTCGGCGTCGACGCCCTGTGGCTCTCCCCGATCTACGTCTCCCCCATGGCCGACGCGGGCTACGACGTGGCCGACTACCGCGACGTCGACCCGGTGCTCGGCACCCTCGCCGACGCCGACGCGCTCCTCGCCGCCGCTCACGACCACGGGCTGCGCCTGCTCATGGACCTCGTGCCCAACCACACGTCAAGCGCCCACCGGTGGTTCACCGCAGCGCTGGCCTCGGCGCCCGGCAGCGAGGAGCGGGCGCGCTACCTCTTCCGGGACGGCCGCGGGCCGGACGGTGATGAGCCGCCCAACAACTGGCGCAGCGTCTTCGGCGGGTCGGCGTGGACGCGGGTCACCGAGCCCGACGGGAGCGCCGGCCAGTGGTACCTCCACCTGTTCGCCCCCGAGCAGCCCGACCTCGACTGGTCCAACCCCCAGGTCCGCGCCGAGACGGAGTCGGTGGTGCGCTTCTGGCTCGACCGAGGGGTGGACGGCTTCCGCATCGACGTGACCCAGGGGCTGGTCAAGGCCGACGGTCTGCCCGACACGGCTGACGGCGCGCCGGCGACCTCCACCGAGCCCGGCCCCGACGGTGTCCGTCCCCCGATGTGGGACCAGGACGGCGTCCACGAGGTCTACCGCACGTGGCGGGAGCTCGTGGACGGGTACGACGGCGACCGCGTGCTCATCGGCGAGACCTGGGTGGAGCAGGACCGGCTCTCCCGCTACGTGCGCCCCGACGAGCTGCACCAGACGTTCGCGTTCGCCCTCGTGCGCGCGCCCTGGGACGCCGGCGCGCTGCGCCGCGGCATCTCCGACTCCCTGGCGACCACCCGTGAGGTCGGCGCCACCCCCACGTGGGTGCTGAGCAACCACGACGTCGTGCGCCACGGCACGCGCCTGGCCCTCGCCGGCACGAGCGACGTCTTCGGCGGGGTCCTGCCGAGCGCCCCGCAGCCTGACCAGGCCGTGGCCGACCGTCGCGGGCGCGCAGCGAGCCTGATGATGCTCGCGCTGCCCGGCGCCGCGTACCTCTACCAGGGTGAGGAGCTGGGCCTGCCGGAGCACACCACCCTGCCGGCGGAGGTCCGCCAGGACCCCTCGTTCTTCCGCGAGGAGGGGCGCATCGCCGGGCGCGACGGCGCGCGGGTGCCGCTGCCGTGGGCCGCCGACGCACCGGGGTTCGGGTTCGGCCCGACCGGCGCCACCTGGCTGCCGCAGCCGGAGGGCTGGGCCCGCTACGCCGTTGACGTCGAGAGCGACGACCCGGGCTCGACGCTCTCGCTCTACCGGGGCGCACTGGCCCAGCGCCGGCGCCTCGACCTGGGGAACGGCGCCCTGGCGTGGGAGGACGGCTTCGGCGACGACGTCGTGGCGTTCACCGTGACCTCCGCGCAGGCCACGGTGCTGGTCCTCGCCACCACCGGCGGTCCGGTCGCGCTGCCCGCCGGAGAGGTCCTCCTGGCCAGCGCGGCGCCCGAGGATGCCACCCTGCCGGCCGACGCGAGCGTCTGGATCATGCTTGACCGTTCACGGTAGGGCATACTTCGCGCAGGACAGCGGTGTCCACAGCCGGACGCCGAGGTTCTCAGCACCGTCACCACTGCAACGCTGCAGCGCGCCACCCGGCGCGGTGCTCTGCACGTCTCACTCGGATCGTCCGGCACGTTCCTGCCGGTGAGAGGACACCACCACCATGGCTACCGTCACCTTCGACAACGCGAGCCGCGTCTACCCCGGCTCGGAGCGCCCCGCCGTCGACCAGCTCAACCTCGACATCGAGGACGGCGAGTTCCTCGTCCTCGTCGGCCCCTCGGGCTGCGGGAAGTCCACGTCCCTGCGCATGCTCGCCGGCCTGGAGGACGTCAACTCCGGCTCCATCCGCATCGGTGACCGCGACGTCACCGACGTCCAGCCCAAGGACCGGGACATCGCGATGGTGTTCCAGAACTACGCGCTGTACCCGCACATGACCGTCGCCGACAACATGGGCTTCGCCCTGAAGATCGCCGGCATCAAGAAGGACGAGATCCGCGGCCGCGTCGAGGAGGCAGCGAAGATCCTCGACCTCGTCGAGTACCTCGACCGCAAGCCGAAGGCGCTCTCCGGCGGTCAGCGCCAGCGCGTGGCCATGGGCCGCGCCATCGTGCGCCAGCCGCAGGTGTTCCTCATGGACGAGCCGCTGTCCAACCTCGACGCCAAGCTGCGCGTGCAGACCCGCACGCAGATCGCCCAGCTGCAGCGCCGGCTCGGCGTCACCACCGTGTACGTGACCCACGACCAGGTCGAGGCCATGACCATGGGCGACCGCGTCGCGGTCCTCAAGGACGGTCTCCTCCAGCAGGTGGACACCCCGCGGCGCATGTACGACCACCCGAACAACGTCTTCGTGGCCGGCTTCATCGGCTCGCCCGCGATGAACCTCCTCGACCTCCCCGTCGTCGACGGCGGCGTGGAGTTCGGCGGCGTCGTCTACCCGATCGCCCGCGAGGTCCTCGCCGAGTCCGGCGACAAGAAGATCACCGTGGGTGTGCGCCCGGAGGACTGCGAGATCTCCGGTGACGGCCTGCCCGTGGAGGTGGACGTCGTCGAGGAGCTCGGCGCCGACGCCTACATCTACGGCCGCGCGGTGTTCAACGGCGAGGAGCAGCCGATGACCGTGCGGGTCGACGGCCGTCGCCCCCCGGAGGCGGGCACCACCGTGCACCTGACCCCCAAGCAGGGCCACACGCACCTCTTCTCGACGAGCACCGGTCTGCGCCTCGGCGACTGATCCGCTGAACCACTGAAAGACGTCTCGCGGCCCCGCCGCCCGGTCCTGCCGGGCAGCGGGGCCGCGCGCGACGCGGGCCCCGATCAGGCAGCAACGGCTCCAGCAGCGCCCTCC
>JBBSRD010000072.1:0-10987 GCA_038243415.1 Actinomycetales bacterium
CACGGCGGTCCCTTCAGCGCCTTCACGTGGTCGGTGCTGGACGAGGCCCAGGTGCTCGCCGGCGCCGGGTACGCCGTGGTCCTGGGGAACCCGCGCGGCTCGGCGGGCTACGGCGAGGAGCACGGCCGCGCGGTGGTCGGGGCGATGGGCGGTCCGGACGCCGACGACGTCACGGCCCTGCTCGACGCCGCCCTCGCCGACGAGGCGCTGGGGCTCGACCCCGGACGGGTGGGGGTGATGGGCGGGTCCTACGGCGGGTATCTCACGGCGCTCCTCACCACCCGCACCCAGCGGTTCGCGGCGGCGATCGTCGAGCGCGGGTACCTCGACGCGGTGAGCTTCGTCGGCTCCTCCGACATCGGCTGGTACTTCCCCGACGGCTACCACCGCACGCGGGAGAACATGGTCGAGCAGTCACCGATGACCCACGTCGACGCGGTGCGCACCCCGACGCTCGTCATCCACTCCGAGGACGACCTGCGCTGCCCGATCGAGCAGGGCCAGCGCTGGTTCACCGCGCTGAGGCGGGCCGGCGTCGACGCGTCCCTGCTGGTCTTCCCCGGGGAGGGCCACGAGCTCTCGCGGTCCGGGCGCCCGAGCCACCGGGTGGCTCGCCACCAGCACGTCCTCCGCTGGTGGCACGTCCACCTGCCGGTGGCTACCGGCGGGTGAGGCCGGTCCCGGCGACAGGAGCGGCGCCGGCCGCGGCGACGTCGTCGGCGAGCGGGGTGGCAGGTCCGGCCGCGGACCGGGCGGCCACCGCGTGCTCGACCGGGGGCTGGGGGCGTCCGTACAGGTACCCCTGGGCGTAGCGCACCCCGAGCGACCGGAGCGTGATCGCCTGCTGCTCGGTCTCGACGCCCTCGGCGAGCAGGTCGATCCCCAGCGCGTCGGTCATCGCCACCAGCCCCCCGACGATGGAGCCCCTGGAGGCGAGGAGGCTGCCCCGGTCGCCGTCGGGGCCCACCTCGCCGACGAGCTCGTCGAGGGTCGCGGTGACGGCGCGGTCGATCTTCAGCACCCGCACCGGGAAGCGCCTCAGGTAATCCATCGAGGTGTAACCGGTCCCGTAGTCGTCCAGGTGGATCCTCACGCCGACGGCGTCGAGCTCGAGCAGACGGGCCGCGATCGACTCGTCCGCGGGCAGCGCCTCGTGCTCGGTGATCTCCAGGTGCAGCAGGGACGCCGGGACCCCCGCGTCGACGAGCAGCGTCAGCACGAGGTCGACGAGGTCGGCGCGCACCAGCGAGTCGCGGGTGAGGTTCACGCTGATCGGGGCCACGACGCGACCCTGCGAGCGCCAGCGGGCGATCTGGTCGACGACCTCGCGCAGCACGGCCTCGTCGAGGGCCGCGTCGAGCCCCGAGGCGCTGACCAGCTCGAGGAACGCGCCGGGCGCGAGCATGCCGAGCCGGGGGTGGCGCCAGCGCACCAGCGCCTCCGCGCCGACGGCCGCCTCGGTGACCAGGTCGACGAGCACCTGGTAGTGCACCTCCAGGGCGCCCACCGCCGCGTCGGGGCCACCCAGCAGGAGCCGCAGCTCGTTGCTGAGGGTGAAGCGGTGCGTGACGTCGGCGCGCATCTGCGGCTCGTACGTCACCGCCTGGTCACGTCCTGCGGCCTTGGCCACGTACAGGGCCACGTCGGCGTGGGTCAGGAGCTCGGAGAGCGCACCGGCGACCCCGCCCTCGGGACCGGTGCTCGAGGGGCCGGGGGCGCCGGTGTCCTCGGGCAGGGCCACGCCGACGCTGGCGCGCACCCGCAGCTCGAGGCCGTCCACGTGCACCGGTGACCGGAGGGCGCCGACGACGTCGCGGGCGACCTGCTCGGCGCGCTCGGCGGTGACCAGCAGGGCGAACTCGTCACCTCCCAGCCGCCCGACGAGCGCGTCCTCGCCGGCGACGGCCAGCAGGCGGTCGCGGACGGCGAGGAGGGTCCGGTCCCCGACGTCGTGCCCGTGGGTGTCGTTGACGTTCTTGAAGTCGTCGACGTCGACGAGGACGAGGCCGTGGCGCACACCGGCCGAGCCCGCCTGCGCGAGGTCGAGACCGTGACGGTTCGGGAGCCCGGTCAGCGCGTCGTGCCCGGCCATCGTCTCGGTGGAGCGCAGCGCCGTGGCGGCGCGCACGAGGCACAGGGCGCTGATCACGGCGCCGGTCGTGACGAGCACGGGGTCCGGCAGGCCCCGCACCGACGCCATCGACGCCACCGCCCACAGGGCCGGCGGCACGGCCAGGAGCGGGAGGAGGCGCACCAGCGCGCTCGACGGGCTGCGGCGCAGCGTGAGCTGGGCCCGGTCGAAGACGTCGGTCATGCTCGGCGTCAGGGCCGACGCGGCGAAGAGGGGGCCCACGGCGAGGGCGACCACCTGCAGCGGGTCGCCCGGGGGCGCCAGCCGGTGACCCGCCGTCGCCGAGGCCAGGTCCACGGCCAGGTAGAGGCACGCAGCGGTGATCCCCAGCGTCACGGCCGGGACCACGCGGGCACGGGAGACCGCATAGACGACGACGAGGACGAGGAGCGCGACGTCGACGCTCGGGGTCAGCACCGCGGTGAGGGCGTGGGTGCCCCGGTCGCTGGAGACCAGCGCCAGCTGGGCGCCGACCAGCCCGAGCGTCACGACGATGATCGAGACGTCCACCGCCGGGGGCCTCGCCCATCGCGTCCTCGTGGGGGCGAAGGCCACGTAGACGCCCACCGCCGCGGCCCCCAGCTGGGCCGTCGAGACCGCCACCACCGCCAGCGGTCCGGGCCCGGCGGGGGCGAGCGCGAGCAGCGCGGCCGATCCCCAGAGCGCGAACATCACGGCGAGGACCAGCCAGGGCCAGCGCGGCCGGGGCGCGAGCGCTCTCGCGGCCGCGGCGATCAGGACCGCGGTCGCGAACGCGGTAGCGATCAGCAGGAGGTGGCGCCACCCGGGGACCAGCGACGCGGTGACGACGACGACCGTGCCGACCACGAGGACGGCCGAGGCCGCGGGGGACGCCCGCCGGTCAGCGCCGCCGGGGGCGCGGCTCCGGTGGGTGGGTGGTTCCATGCCCCTCGCATCGTCAGCACCCCGCGGTGCCTTGAGCCCTTCACCGTGCCCGTCATCCGATCACCACCGCCGGTGCGTCAGGGCGCCGGCCAGACGAGCTCCCCGCTGGCGTCGTGCAGGCCGGGGACCACGGTGGTGTCGATGATCGCGTCGACGTCGGGCAGCGCGCCCAGCGCTCCCCCGTCGACGAGGGCGCGGGCCTCGGTCGTCACCTCGTCGGCCGTGATCTCCCCGACCTGCTGGCCGTCGGGCGTGGAGCCGACGACGATCTCGTGCTCCGTGGCCCAGATCTTCTCGTTGTGGTCGACGTCGTAGCCGGCCCCGGCGCGGTCCGCGGCGATCTCCACGCACGCCTGCGGCTGCTCCGCGCAGGTGTCGAGGGCGTGCAGGGCGGCGCGCAGGAAGTCCTCCACCGCGGTGGGGTGCTCGGCGGCGAAGGCGGGGTTGACGATCGTGGTCCCGAAGCTCCCCGGGATCCCGTAGTCCTGGGGGTCCCACGTCGTGACGTCCGTGCCGGCCGCGCGCAGGGTGTTCGGCTCGTTGGAGCGGTAGGCGGTCAGGGAGTCCACCTGGCCGCGCGGGAGCACGGAGGGGTCGAAGCCGACGGTGACCTGGCGCAGGCTCTCGACGTCGACCCCCGCCGCGCCGAGCATGCCCCTGATGGGGGGCGGCAGCTGGCCCTTGTGCCCGAGCGTGGTGCCGTCGAGCTGGGTGAGGTCCGTGATGTCGGGCAGGGTCATGAGGGTGGCGATCGGCACGTGACCGAGGGTGGCGACGCCGCGGACGTCGATGCCGTTGTCCGCGGCGCGCAGCAGGTCCGCCTGGCCGCCGAGGTCCGCGACCTGGGCGGTGCCCGCCGCCACCAGCCGGGCGTTGGCCGAGGCGTCGCCCGTGCCCGGCTGCACGGTGACGTCGAGGCAGAGCGCGTCGAAGTAGCCGAGGCCGTCGGCGGCCACCACGTCGAGGATGGAGGCGGAGGACTGGAACTGGTAGCCCGTGACGCTGGTGATGGGTCCGGCCGCCTCGTTCTCGGCGCAGCGCTCCGCGGACACAGCGCTGCCGCGGCCGTCCGTCGCCTCCTCGGCGCTGCTGGCCGACGCGCTCTGCGGGCCGCTCCTCGAGGAGGCGGCGGGGGGCGGGCCCTGCGACGCGCCGCCGCACGCGCTCAGCGAGAGCGCGAGCACGCCGGCAGCAGCGATCAGCGGGGGGCGGAGGCGAGGGCGAGGGAGCACGGGGACGGGATCTCCTGGGGCTGTGGGGGCGGCGTGGCCCAGGACCGGCGCGGCCGGCGCTGGCGCGTCATCGGCTCGGGCTGCTCGGGCTCGCCCAGGCTAGGACACGTCGCTCGAGCAGGACCGCCGAGCCGAGCAGCCCGAGCCCCAGGACCGCCAGGCACACGACCGCCGCGTAGACCTGCGCCAGCGCCGCGTTCGACGAGGCGATCGAGATCACCGTCCCCAGCCCGCGCGCCGATCCGGCGGCGACGAGCTCGGCGACGACGGCGCCCACGAGGGAGAGCGGGAAGACCACCCGCAGCGCCGCGGTGACGTACGGCAGCGAGGCCGGGACCCGCAGCCACCACAGCACCTCCCACCGGCTCGCCCGGACGCTGTGGAGCACCGCGAGGGCGTCCGGGGGCGCGGACCGCAGCCCGGCGGCGGCGCCGACGAGCACGGGGAAAGCCGTGATGAGCGCTGTGACGACGATCTTGGGGGCCGGCCCGAAGCCCAGCGCCACCACGAGCGCCGGGGCGATCGCCACCACGGGGGTGACGGTGGCGACCACGGCCAGCGGCAGCACCGCCCGGCGCACCAGGGCGGACTCGCTGACGACCACCGCGACGAGCAGGCCCGAGGCCACCCCCACGACGAGCCCTGCGAGCGCCTCCGCGGCCGTCGTGGCGGTGGCGAGGGCGTACCCACCGGGGTCGCCCACCAGCGCCGCGGCGACGGCGGGCAGCGCGGGGAGCAGGTAGGGGTCGCGCGCGGCCACGAGCTGCCAGAGGCCGGCGACGACGAGGGCCGCGACGAGCGGCGGGAGCCACCGGGTCACGGCGCTCACGCGCTGGCGAGCAGGTGGGCCCGGACCTGCGCCTCGGCCTCGTGGCGGTGCCGGCTCTCGTCGCCGTCGACCCTGGCCACGCCGACCACGCCGATCACGCGGGCCGGTCCGGGGCTGAGGACCACCACGGTGTCGGCGAGCGCCACGGCCTCGCGCAGGGAGTGCGTCACGAGGACCACCGTGGTGCGCCAGCGCCGCCACAGGGCGCCGAGCTCGACCTGCAGCTGCTCGCGGGTGAGCTCGTCGACGGCGGAGAACGGCTCGTCGAGGAGGAGCAGCTCGGGGGCGAGCGCGAAGGCGCGGGCGACGGCGACCCGCTGGCGCATCCCCCCGGACAGCTCGTGGGGCCGCGCACGGGCGACGTCGGCGAGCCCGACGGTGGCCAGCAGCTCGCCCGGGTCGGGCCGCTGCGGAGCGCCGGCGGCGGCCCGGGCCCGCTCCCCGGCGCGGTTGACGCGCAGCGGGAGCGTGACGTTGTCCTCCACGCTCAGCCAGGGCAGCAGCGCCGGGTCCTGCGGCACCACGCCGACGGCCTTGCGGGCCGCGGCCCGCGCCGGGCTCTGCCCGAAGACGCTCACCCGCCCGGCGTCGGGGTCCTCGAGGCCGGCGAGGATCCGCAGCAGCGTCGACTTCCCGCAGCCGCTCGGCCCCACGACCGCGGTGAAGCCGCCCCGCGGCACGTCAGCGTCCACGCCGTCCAGGGTGCGCCGGCCGCCGCGGACGCGCACGAGCCCGGAGACGGTGACGCGGTGCGCGCCACCGTCTCCGGGCTCGTCGGGAGAGCCTGCTCGGCTCACGGCCTCAGGCGAGGCGCGCGGCCAGGTTCTCGTCGAGCGAGGCGAGGAACTCCTCGGTGCTCTGGTACCCCTGGTCGCCGCCGACGAGCATCGAGAGGTCCTTGGTCATCTTCCCGGACTCCACGGTGGAGATGACGACCTCCTCGAGGGTCTGGGCGAAGCCGGTGACCTCGGGCGTGGAGTCCAGCAGACCGCGGTGCTTCAGCCCACCGGTCCACGCGTAGATCGAGGCGATGGGGTTGGTGGAGGTGGGCTTGCCCGCCTGGTGCTGGCGGAAGTGGCGGGTCACGGTGCCGTGGGCGGCCTCGGCGAGGGCGGTGGAGCCGTCCGGGGTGCTGAGGACCGAGGTCATGAGCCCCAGGGAGCCGAAGCCCTGCGCGACGGTGTCGGACTGCACGTCGCCGTCGTAGTTCTTGCACGCCCAGACGTACCCGCCCTCCCACTTCAGGGACGCGGCGACCATGTCGTCGATGAGGCGGTGCTCGTAGGTGAGCCCGGCCGCGTCGAAGTCGGCCTTGAACTCGGACTCGAAGATCTCCTCGAAGATGTCCTTGAAACGGCCGTCGTAGGCCTTGAGGATGGTGTTCTTCGTCGACAGGTACACCGGGTAGCTGCGCGACAACCCGTAGTTCAGCGACGCGCGGGCGAAGTCGCGGATGGAGGAGTCGAGGTTGTACATCGACAGGGAGACCCCGGCGCCGGGCGCCTGGAAGACCTCGCGCTCGATGGGCTCGGACCCGTCGTCCGGGGTGAACGTCACCGTGAGCCGGCCCGCGGACGGGAAGGTGAAGTCGGTGGCGCGGTACTGGTCGCCGTAGGCGTGACGGCCGACGATGATCGGCTTGGTCCAGCCCGGCACCAGGCGCGGCACGTTGCTGATGATGATCGGCTCGCGGAAGATCACGCCGCCGAGGATGTTGCGGATGGTGCCGTTCGGGGAGCGGTACATGCGCTTCAGGCCGAACTCCTCGACGCGCGCCTCGTCGGGGGTGATGGTGGCGCACTTGACGCCGACGCCGTGCTTCTTGATGGCGTTCGCGGCGTCGACGGTGATCTGGTCGTCGGTGGCGTCGCGGCTCTCGATGCCGAGGTCGTAGTACTCGAGGTCGACGTCGAGGTAGGGGTGGATCAGGCGTTCCTTGATGAACTGCCAGATGATCCGGGTCATCTCGTCGCCGTCGAGCTCGACGACCTTGCCCTCGACCTTGATCTTCGCCACTGCGCTCTCCTCGATGCCCTCGTCGGCCCTGTGGTGCGCGTGCGCCGATGACGGCGCCGCGTCGCGACGGTATCCGATCTGCGCCGCTGCGCCGCGAGAGCGATCAGGGGTGGGGCTCCTCCGCGGGCCCGGCGGGTCCGTCCCGGCTCGCCGTCTGGCGCGCGTGGACCACCGCGTGGGCGAGGCTGGGTTCCAGCACCGCGGCGATCTCGGCCCAGGAGCGTCCGGACCGGCGGGCCTCGCGGACCACGTGGACCACGAGCCGGTCGGCGTGCTCCGCGACGAGCACCGCCTCGGCCACCCTCGCGAGGTCGTCCGCGGCGCGGGCGCGCACCGCACGCACCGCGTCCTCGATGAGGTCACCGTGCATGACCACCTCCGTGCTGATCATGAGGTCCCCCGAGCGGGCCGCGGGGCCGCGGGGCCGGACATCGTCAGCGTCCCGGTCCGGCCCCGGCGAGCCGCGCGGCGCTCAGGACGTCGGCGGCGCTCTCGTGGAGCTTGCGGTCGCTCCGCCGGGAGGGTGGCCACCTGTCCGGCGACTGCGGCGAGGCTGCGGTCCCCGAGGGCGAGGTCGGACAAGGCTGCGAGGCCCTCCGCCTCGCGGGAGGCTCCCGAAGGCTGCGGGGGCGGGCAGACCGGGACGGCGCTCTGGCGGGACGGTGGGCGCGGACGAGATGTAGTGGGTTGCACGAGCGGTCCTCCTCGCGGGTCGATCGACGCTGTGGGGCCGTGAGCGAGCGGTGAAGGCCGGCCTGGGAACGGGGCCGCCGATCGGCGCCGGGCGCGGTGTCGCGCCCTGCCTCTCCTTCGGTGGCGCTCCAGCGCTCTGATGATCACCATAGGGCGTTCTGCTCACTTTGGGTACTTACGACGCTTCGGTCTGTGGCTGCCCTGAGGTGCGCTGGTCCGGGGATCTCGAAGCCGGTGGCGGCGAGGCCGCCGAGGACGGCGCCGACCAGGGCGACCACCGCGACCGACCCGCCTCCGACGAGGGCGGCGACGGACGCCTGAGAGGTGCTGACGGCGATCACCGAGGCGCTGAGCCGGTCGACCAGGCCGGTCTGCGTCCCGGCGACGACGGCCAGGGTCACGAGCACCACCGCGACGAGCGTGCCCCACGACCAGACCGCCACGCCCTGCCGGATCCCGTGGGACCGGGCCACGCGCCCGGCGACGTATCCGCCGCAGAAGTAGGCGACGGACACCGCCACCAGTGCCGCGAGCACGGCGACAGCGACGCCCAGCACAGCGCCCGTCGAGCCGGCGGCGGGCTCGGTGACGGCGGTGTCCCAGAGCGTGACGATGACGGCGTCGAGGCCTGTGAGGACGGCCAGGAGGAGGACGGACAGGGCGGTGGCGACGAGCCAGCCGAAGAAGGCACCGCTGATCGCCATCGAGACGGGTCGTGCGTCGAGGGGGAGGGATCCGGTGGGTGCTGACGGATCAGCGGTGCTGCTCATGGGAGGCCCTCCGGCCGGAGGGGCGAGAGGCTGTCGGTGGTGCCCCGCAGCGGCGCGGGGTCGGCGTCGATCAGGTTCGGCGGGTCGGAGCGCATCGTCGTCGGTGCGCGGTCTGGGCATCGACCGGACTACGCACGGCGTCAGGTGATGATCGACGCGTCAAACGTCCTGCTCGTGCAGGGTCGGCGAGCGCTCGTCAGCGTTCCGGCCAGAGCGCTGGTGCCGTCGCCCTCACCGACGGCGGCGAGACGCACCCGGCAGCCGCCCTCGCGCCTGGCGCGACAGAGCGCCGCGTCGGCGTCACGGGTCAGGGCCAGGACGTCGTGGTCGAGGCCGGGGACCCGGCGCAGCCCGATGCCGGCCCGCAGCACCACGGCTCCGGCCCGTAGCGAGGCGGGACCGACGAGAGCACCGATGACGCGGCGGCCGACGGCCTCGAAGTCGTCGAGGTCGATCATCAGCAGCGCGCCGCCGCGCCACGGCTCACGCCAGGTGGGCACGCCAGCGACCACGACGACGGAGACCAGCAACCACGCGACCACCATCGGCCCCAGCGGTCCGCTGGTGGGCACCGCCAGCATCAAGCCCCCCTGCACCGCGAGCACGGTCGCCCGCACGCCAGCCAACAGCAGCAGGCGCTGCCGGACGGCGCTCCAACGGTGCGTCGTGCGCGAGCCTCCTGTGGCGTCGTCGACGGCGACGATCCCTCCATGATCATCCCCGTTTGACCACGCTCTGTCAGCAGCTCCGCGCAAATCGTGATCTTGGTGGGGCGGAGGAGGCTCTCAGCCCAGCGGGAGGACGCTGGGGCGCTCCAGCGAGGCCACCTGGGCGGCGGTCAGGCCGCGGAGGGCGTCAGCGATGCGGCGTCGTGCCGGCGCGCCCTCGTCGGGGATGAGGGCGAGCTCGTCCGGTCGCAGGGGCAGGACCCCGACGAGCAGGACCTCGATGCCCTGGACGGCGACCGAGGCGGGGACGCCGAGCAGGTTCACACCGATGATGACGCTGATGGCACCGTCGTCGTCGAGCCAGCCCTCGGGTGCTCCGTCGCTCCCCCGGAGCGTCATCGAGATGGTCCCGTAGGTCTCGAGCATCGGCCCCAGGAAGCTCTCGTTGCCGGCGACGGCCCGCGCGAGGGAGGAGAGCGCGGTGAACTGCCGCGTCGAGCTGGCACCGGTGATCACGCCGTGGTCGAAGGCCGTGCTCGCGAGGTACACCTCGGCCCCGAGCCCCGTGCTCGGCCCGTCGCCGTGGAAGGGATCGGCGAGACCGTCGGAGGCGACGATGCCGATGCCGTCGTCGCGCCTCGTGCGCACGAACGCCTGACGGGTCCCGGGCCACATCGGCCCGCCCATGAGCCCGGGGTCGATGAAGGGCGCGATGACGTCGTCGTCGAGGACGCCCACGCTCTTCCAGGCGGCGTCACGGGCAGCGCAGACCGCCTCGTAGGCGGCTTCCCTGACAGCCTCGTGAGCAGCCTCGTGCGGGGCCTTCTGCGCTCCCTCCTGGTCTGTCTCCCGACGTGGTCGGGCTTCGTCGTAGCCGCTCTGCGGCGACCTCCCCGAGAACCAGCCCTTCAAGCGCTCCAGCACGTCGACCCCCTCGTCCGTCGGTGCCCGTGGCACCGCGCCGCGCCGCCCTGCGCAGCACGTCGGCGCCCTGCCTGTCCCGCCAGGAGGCGAGCACCAGGCCCGTGCCGCGACGCCTCACCCGGTCGGCGTCGAGCCGTCGCGCCACCGCCTGGGAGGATCACGGCGTGCTGCACCTGGCGATCCACGAACCCGAGATCCCCGGCAACTCGGGCAACGCGATCCGCATCGCCGCGACGACGGGCGCGATGCTCCACCTCGTGCGGCCCCTGGGCTTCGACCTCGAGGACGCCAAGCTGCGCCGCGCAGGCCTGGACTACCACGACCTGGCCCACCTGCAGGTCCACGACGACCTCGACGCCCTCCTCGCGGCGCTGCCCGGCGCGCGGGTCTTCGCCTTCACCGCGCGCGCCGCGGCGCGCTACACCGACGTGGACTACCGCGACGGGGACCTGCTGCTCCTGGGCAAGGAGTCGACCGGGCTGCCCGAGGAGGTCATGGCGCACCCTCGCGTCACCCAGCGCGTCCGGGTCCCGATGGTCGGCGGCGCCCGGTCGATGAACGTCTCCAACGTCGCCGCGATCGCCGTCCAGGAGGCGTGGCGCCAGCTCGGGTTCACCGGCGCCGGCTGAGCGTCGGGCGCCCTTCACGGCGCCTCGAGCGTGGGGCGCGATCGCCTCAGACCTGGGGCCCAGGCGCCTCGAGCCGGATCGCAGCGGCGGCGGCGGGGGGGCGGGGCCCACGCGGCGCAAGCCCCCCGCCGCCCGCCGCCCCGACGGCGCCCCCGGGGCGGGGGGGGGTGGGGGGACCGCCGCCGCGCC
>JBBSRD010000073.1:0-10983 GCA_038243415.1 Actinomycetales bacterium
CCGCGAGGCCGCGGCCAGCCGGGGCGGGAGGTCGCCGGCGATGCCCGCCGGGAGGTCGGCGACCGGCCCCCAGGCGACGGCGGCGCGCTCCTCGCTCACGTGCAGCGGGGTGGCCGGGTCCGCCAGCACGAGGAACACCACGTCCAGGTGCTCGGCGCAGCTGCCGAACGCGAACGCGTGGCGGCTGATCTCCAGCGGCTCGCCGTCGAGGGCGACGACGGTCTCGTCGGGACCCAGGCCGGTCTCCTCGGCCAGCTCGCGCAGCGCGGCCCCCGCCACGGTGGTGTCACCCGGCTCGAGGTGGCCGCCGGGCTGCACCCACACCCCCGCCTTGCGGTGGTGCACCAGCAGCGTGGACGTGCCGCTGGGGTCGAGGACCATCACCGACGCGGTGAGGTGCTCCGGGGGGCCGTCGCGCCGCGTCGCGTCCGGGTGCGCTGCGAGCTGGTCGAGGAACTGACCCCGCCAGCGCGCCTGCTCCTCGTCGCGGGGGACGAGGAGCGTCAGCGTCGCCACCGCGTCGGCGTGCGGGCCGCTCACGCGGGCTGCGCCGGGCCGTCGCCCTCAGGACCGTCGCGACCGTCGGGGCCGTCGGTCGCGTCCGTCCCGTCGGCGGTGGGCAGGGTGCCGTCCAGCATCGCCGCCAGCTCGGCGTCGACGTCGGCGCTCGCCTCCGCCGCCTCGCCGCGCCGCGCGGAGTAACCCTCCGGGGCGTCCAGGTCCTCGGAGGTGGGCAGCAGGTCCGGGTGGCTCCACGCGCCGTCCCGCGCCGCGCTGCCGCCCTCGCCCTCCAGCACCGAGAACAGCCGGGCGGCGTCCCGCAGGCGTCGGGGGCGCAGCTGGAGACCGACCAGCGAGGTCAGCGCCGCCTCGGCGGGTCCGCCGGTGGCGCGGCGCCGGCGCACGCTCTCACGCAGCGCCTCCGCGTGGGGCAGGGCGCTCGCGGCAGCGGCCGTGACCTCGTCCACCCAGCCCTCGACGAGCGCCAGCGACGTCTCGAGGCGGTCCAGCGCGGAGACCTGGGTGGGGGTGCGCTCCGGCTCGAACATCCCCGAGCGCAGCGCGTCCTGCAGCGCGGCCGGGTCCGAGGGGTCCACGCGGGAGACGGCCTCCTCGATGCGGGCGGTGTCGATGACGATGCCGCGGGCGTACTGCTCCACGGCGCCCACCAGGTGGGAGCGGAGCCACGGCACGTGGGCGAAGAGGCGCGCGTGGGCGCTCTCGCGCAGGGCCAGGAACAGGCGCACCTCGTCCACGGGCACCGAGGAGGCGGCCGCGAACTCGTCGACGTTCGCGACGACGAGCGCGAGGACGGACCCGTCGGTCAGCGGCAGCCCCACGTCGGAGGACGAGACGACCTCGCGCGCGAGCCCGCCGATCGCCTGGCCGAGCTGCATGCCGAACACGGAGCCGCCGAGGCTGCGCATCATCGGGGCGACGCCGGCGAGCATGCCGCGCATCTCCTCGGGCGCCTGCTCGGCCATGGCCGAGGCCACGGCGTCCGCCACGGAGGAGGCCACGGGCTCGACCAGGCGCTGCCAGGTGGGCATCGTCGCCTCCACCCACTGCGACCGGGACCAGGCGCGGGTGCGCGCGGCCGGCGCCGGGAAGTCGGTGACGGGGCCCAGCCACAGGTCGGCCAGGCGCAGCGCCTCGGCGACGTCCCGGTCGGCCTTCTCCCCGGGGCTGGGGTCGCCGCCGGCCACGGCGCTCTGGCGCGCCAGGTCGTGGGCGAGGGTCATGTTGACGGGCCCGTCGCCGGCGGAGGCCATCATCTTCTGCACCTGGCCCATCACCTGGGCCATGGCTGCCGGGTCGCCCTGCAGCTTGGCCATGAGCTCGGCCGGGTCGATGCCGCCCGCGCCGAAGGGTCCGCCGGGCCCGCCGATGCCGCCGCCGGAGAGGTTGGCGAAGAGGTCACCGAGGTTGCCCATGCCCTCTGCGCCGCCCTGGCCACCCTGGCCGCCCTCGCTGCCGGAGGGGCCACCGGTGTTGCCGGTCGCCTCCGAGCCGATGGGTCCGGGGGAGCGGGAGCCGCTCGACCCCGTCCCGGGTACCTGGCCGCCGAGCTGGCGGAACAGCTCGGCGAAGGGGTCGACCGGCTCGTCGCCGTCACCGTGGGGGGCGTCGTCGGGGTTCTTGGGGGAGTCGGGCACTTGGGTCTCCAGCCTGTGCGGGCGGTGGGGCGGTCCTGTCGGGCCACCTCGTGCGGCGCGCCCTGGCGGGCGCTGCTGTTCTCGCGCCGGTGAGCGATGATGACCCGACCGCGACGGCCGCCGGGCGCTCGCGCGCTGCACCCCCACGGTACCCACGATGGCCGGCAGGGCCCGGTGAGCGGTGCGGGCGCACGGCCCGACGGGGGCTGCGGGGTCCATGACCTCCCGGTGAGCGAGAAGACGAGGACCTCGGCGATGCAGCACGACCCAGGGCGCCCCCCACGGCGCGGCACCGAGGACGGTCCCGAGGTCGACGCAGCCGCCGGTCCAGCCGCTGACGCAGCCGCGGGCGGAACGCCCGACGTCTCGTCCGCCGACGCCGTCGCGGCGTCCCTCGACGCCCGCGCCAGCCACCGCTCACGCGCGGCCGGCGTCGCCGGCGCCCTGGCCCTGGTGCTCGCCGGCGCCGCCCTCACCCTCCCGGTCCCCTACGTGCTCGAGCGGCCGGGCCCCGTCGTCGACACGCTCGGGAGCCAGAACGGGCGCGACCTCATCACCATCAGCGGTGCGCGCACCTACCCGACCTCGGGGTCGCTCGACCTCACGACGGTCTCCCTCTCCGGGGGCCCGGGCAGCTCGGTGGACCTGCCGGGCGTGGTGACCGCCTGGCTGCTTCCGAGCCGCACGGCGATCCCCTACGACCTGCTGTTCGCGCCGGGCGCCACCGCGGAGGAGGAGGAGGCGCGCGGCACCGCCGACATGACGGACAGCCAGGACAGCGCCACCGTCGCGGCGCTGACCGAGCTGGGCTACGACGTCCCCACCCGCGTCACGGTCGCCGCGGTCGACCCCGCCGCGCCGGCTGCCGGGGTGCTGCGCGCCAAGGACGTCATCCGTGCGCTCGACGGGGAGCCCGTCGAGGGCCTCGCCGGGCTGCGCGCCGCGCTCGACGACGGGGCTCCGGGCCGCACGGTGGCGCTGACGGTGCGCCGGGGCGGCGAGGACGTGGTGCTGCAGGTCCCGACGCAGGCCGCCCCGGAGGGCGGCCCGACGAGCGTCCAGCTCGGGGTGGGGGTCGCCGTGGACGTCGACCGCGGCGGGCTGCCGGTGGACGTGAAGATCGCCGTGAACGACATCGGTGGTCCCAGCGCCGGCACGATGTTCGCCCTGGGGATCGTCGACCGCCTCACGCCGGGGAAGCTGACCGGCGGGAAGGCCGTCGCCGGGACAGGGACCATCGACGTGACCGGTCAGGTGGGACCGATCGGCGGGATCACCGAGAAGATGGCTGCCGCGAAGGCCTCCGGTGCGGACGCGTTCCTGGCGCCCGCGCAGAACTGCGACGAGGTGCTCACGGGAGCGCCGGCCGGCTTCCTCGTGGTACCGGTCGCGACCCTGACGCAGGCCCGCGCCGCGGTGGAGGCCGTGGGGCGCGGCGACACCTCGGGGCTCCCGACCTGCCCCGCGGGCGGCTGAGCGCACCGGTCCGAGGGGGGTGCGCGGCGCGCGATCCTCGGGGCGGGGCGCTGTCAGGCTCCGCGGCTACTGTTCAACCGCGGCCCGCGCGAGCGCGCCGAGCCCCGACCGCCCCGCCGGCACCTGTCGGCCGTGACGACCGAGACACCAGGTGAAGCCTTGAGCACTGCGTCCCCCGCCCCGCCGCCTCCCAGGAGCGCCCCCGCGGCGTCGCGCCGTCGCGGCGCGCTGCTCCCGACCGCCCTGGTGGTCGGAGGGATCCTGCTGCTGATCTCGCTCGCCTCCGGGGTGTACACGGAGTTCGCGTGGTTCAAGCAGGTCGGTTTCGACAGCGTCTACACGACGCGGCTGATCACGCAGGCGGTCCTGTTCGTCGTGGCGGGCCTCGTGATGGCGGCCGCCGTCGCCATCAGCATGGCCATCGCCTACCGCAGCCGGCCCATCTACGCCCCGGTCTCGCAGGAGGCGCAGAACCTCGACCGTTACCGTGAGAGCCTCGAGCCGCTGCGCAAGGTCGTCATCGTCGCTCTCCCGGCGCTGCTCGGGCTCTTCGCCGGCACGTCAGCGGCCGCCCAGTGGTCCACGGCGCTGCTCTTCATCAACCGCACCTCGTTCGGAATGAAGGACGAGCAGTTCAAGCAGGACATCAGCCTCTGGGTCTTCACCCTCCCGGCAGTCACGTTCCTGCTCGGCTTCCTCACCGCCGTGGCGGTCCTCGCGCTGCTCGCCGGCGCGGCCACGCACTACCTCTACGGCGGGCTGCGCCTGCAGGGGCCCGGCCAGCGCACCACCAAGACGGCCCGCGTCCAGCTGGCGGTCATCGCCGGGTTCCTCGCGCTGCTCCAGGCGATCTCCTACTTCCTCGACCGCTACTCCACAGTGGTGGACGGCAACGCGGCCTTCGTGCAGGGCGCCGGCTACACCGACGTCAACGCCGTCATCCCCGCCCGCTTCTTCCTCGCGATCATCGCGGTGCTGGTGGCCGTGCTGTTCATCTCCACCATCTTCACCGGCAACTGGCGCATCCCGCTGGGCGGCATAGCCCTGCTGGTCGTCTTCGCCATCCTCATCGGCGGGGTGTACCCGGCGCTGATCCAGCGCTTCCAGGTGGTTCCCTCGCAGCAGGCGAGGGAGCAGAAGTTCATCCAGCGCAACATCGATGCGACGTCGACAGCATTCGGCATCGACGGCGTCGAGCTGACGGACTACAAGCCCGAGACCAAGGGTGTGCAGGGGGCGCTGTCCGAGGACACCGCGACCGCGGCAAGCATCCGACTGCTCGACCCGGCGATCGTCTCGCCGACCTTCCGCCAGCTCCAGCAGGTCAAGGACTACTACGGGTTCCCCGACGCCCTCGACGTCGACCGCTACGCCCTCGAGGGCGAGAGCCAGGACACCGTGGTCGCCGTCCGCGAGCTCGACAGCTCCAACATCCCCGGAGGTGGCACCAACTGGATCAACGACCACATCATCTACACCCACGGGTTCGGCGTGGTGGCCGCCGCGGGCAACCGCGTCACCTCCGAGGGTGAGCCGGCCTTCATCGAGCAGAACATCCCGCCCACGGGGGAGCTGGGCGAGTACCAGCCGCGGATCTACTTCGGTGAGGACTCCCCGAACTACTCCATCGTGGGCGCGCCCAAGGGCGCGGAGCCCCAAGAGCTCGACTTCCCGGGCAGCAGCACCTCGCAAGACCGGAACAACACCTACGCGGGCGAGGGCGGCCCCATGGTGAACAACCTCTTCCTCAAGCTGCTGTACGCCATCAAGTTCCGCGACCAGAACATCCTGCTCTCGAGCTCGGTGACCGAGGAGTCACAGATCCTTTTCGACCGGTCCCCGCGCGAGCGGCTCCAGAAGGTCGCCCCGTTCCTCACCTTCGACGGCGACCCGTACCCGGCCGTGGTCGACGGCAGGGTCAAGTGGATCGTCGACGCCTACACCACCTCGCAGGAGTACCCCTACTCGCAGGCGCAGGACCTCGGCACCGTGACGACGGACGCGGGCACGGCGGCACAGTCCGTCGCGGCGCTCCAGGCGGCCCAGGTGAACTACATCCGGAACTCGGTCAAGGCCACGGTCGACGCGTACGACGGTTCCGTCGAGCTCTACGCGTGGGACGAGAAGGACCCGGTGCTGGCGTCGTGGCGCAAGGCCTTCCCGGACATCTTCAAGTCCCGCGAGGACATCGACGGGGACCTCATGAGCCACCTGCGCTACCCCGCGGACCTCTTCAAGGTGCAGCGTGCAGTCCTCCAGCGCTACCACACCAAGGACGCCAACACGTTCTTCAGCCGCGAGAACTTCTGGTCCCTGCCGAAGGAGCCGGGCAACGAGTCGTTGGCGCAGCCGCCGTTCTACCTCACGCTGCGCATGCCCGGCCAGGACGAGGCGTCGTTCTCACTCACCTCGTCCTACATCCCGTTCCAGGACCGCAACGACGAGCGGAGCATCCTCACGGGCTTCGTCGCGGTCGACGCTGACGCCGGCAACGAGAAGGGGAAGGTGCGCGAGGGCTACGGGAAGCTGCGGCTGCTCCAGCTGCCGAACAACCCGCCGGTCTCGGGCCCCGGGCAGGTTCAGGCCAACTTCAACGCGAGTCCAGCCATCTCGACGGACCTCAACCTGCTGCGCCAGGGCGCGTCCCAGGTCAAGCTGGGGAACCTGCTCACGCTGCCCATCGGCGGTGGCCTGCTCTACGTCCAGCCGGTGTACGTCCAGAGCTCCGAGGGCACGCAGGTGCCGCTGCTGCGGCGCGTGGCGGTGAGCTTCGGCTCGGAGATCGGCTTCGCCGACACCCTCGACGAGGCACTGAACCAGGTGTTCAAGGGCCAGTCGGGCGTCACCACCGAGGAGGAGGTCCCCGCCCCGGTCGAGGGCGACGGGGGCGCGCCTCCCGCCGACGGGGGCGTGACCCCGCCGGAGGGCTCCGCGCCGCCGGCGGCGGAGACCGACCCGACGGGGGCCGCCGCTCTGGCCGACGCGCAGAAGGCGCTCAAGGCGGGCCAGGACGCGCTCGCCGAGGGTGACTTCGCCGCGTACGGCGAGGCGCAGCAGGACCTCGCCGACGCCCTCGCCAAGGCCATCGCGGCGGAGGACGCTGCGGCGGCCCCGGGCGGAGCAGCGGCTCCGGCTCCCGCCCCGGCGCCGTCGCCGTCGGGCGGCTGAGCCACCTGTCTCGGGGCGTGCGTGCGCGCCTCGAGACCAGCCTCGACCGGGCCCCGGTGACCGCCTCGCAGCGGTCGCCGGGGCTCGGCGCGCAGGAGACCAGAGGTCGTGTAGTCTTCTGAACAACGCCGCGGGGTGGAGCAGTTCGGTAGCTCGCTGGGCTCATAACCCAGAGGTCGCAGGTTCAAATCCTGCCCCCGCTACCACTGCGAGAGGCCTCGGACCACTGGTCCGGGGCCTCTCGTCATGTCCGGCCTCTATGTCGTGGATCTGGCTCGCGTGGACAGCCCCCGAGCGGGGACCTGGTGCGGCCGACACGCCGCAGGAGGCCACACGGACTCCCCGCTCGACGGCAGGGGTCCGGGCATGCCCCGGTGCGCCACCCCCGTGAGCAGCCCTGTGGCGGCTCAGCCCGGCGCTGCGCCTGCGGCGGAGGACGAGCTGGCGTCCCGGTGGCCGCTGCCGCGGCCGAGGCGCGCCAGCACCTCGTCGTGCAGGTGGCCGTTGGTCGCCACCGCGTTCCCCCCGAACGGCCCGTCCTGCCCCTCCAGCGAGGTGAAGCGCCCGCCGGCCTCGGTGACGAGGGGGACGAGGGCCGCCATGTCGTGCAGGGCCAGCTCGGGCTCGCACGCGATGTCGACGTTGCCCTCGGCGACGAGGGCGTAGGACCAGAAGTCCCCGTAGTCCCGGGTGCGCCACACCGAGCGGGTGAGGTCGAGGTAGGGCTCCAGCAGCCCGGCCTCCTCCCACTCGCGGATCTCCGAGCTGGACAGCGAGGCGTCAGCGACCTCCGACATCCCGGAGACGCTCATGCGCGTCGCGGAGGCGAGCGACGAGCCGGTCCACGCCCCGGTGTCGCGCGCGGCCCACCAGCGCCGGTGCAGCGCGGGGGCCGACACGACGCCCAGCACGGGCTCCCCCTCGTCGAGGAGGGCCAGGAGGGTCGCCCACACGGGGACGCCGCGGACGAAGGACTTGGTGCCGTCGATCGGGTCGACCACCCACTGGCGCGACGACGCCCCGACCTTCTCGTCCATCTCCTCGCCGATCACCCCGTCGCGGGGGCGGGCGCGGCCGAGCTGAGCGCGCACGAGAGCCTCGGCGGCGCGGTCGGCATCAGTGACGGGGGTGAGGTCAGGCTTGGTCTCCACGGTGAGGTCGCGGGCCTTGAAGCGGGACATCGTCAGCTCGTCCACGGCCCCGGCGATGATGAGTGCGAGGCGGAGGTCGTCACCGTAGCGAGGTCGGGAGGGAACGGGCACGGCGCCGACGCTAGTGCCCTCCTCGCGCCCCTCGTGACGGCCGCACCTACGGTGATCCCCGTGGAGCAGCGCAGGGCGTCGGTGGTGCGCGGCTTCTTCGACGACGACGGGCGCCTGGTGCAGTGGCCGGCCAAGCTGTCGCGCCGGCTCATCGCCCTCGACACGCTGGCCCAGCTGTTCGAGCCGGGGCTGCGCTACACCGAGAGCGAGGTCAACGCGGTGCTCCGGGGGGCCGTCGCCGGGCGCGTGGACGTGGTGACCGCCCGCCGCTACCTCGTGGACGCCGACATGCTCGGCCGCGAGAGCGGCCGGTACTGGCGCAGCGGGGGCAGCGTCGAGGTCTGAGCGTCAGCGGCGGTGGTGCGGGTCCTCCTCGCCGGCCCTGCTCCGCAGCAGCCGTCGCAGCGAGGCCAGTCGCACCGCTCCGGCGGGTCCGGCGTGCCCGCCGTCCACCCAGGCGTCCAGCGCGCACTCCGGCTCGTCGTGGCTGCACCCACGGGGGCAGCGGCCGGAGCCGGGGGCGAGGTCCGAGAACGCCGCCAGGAGGCGCTGCGGCTCCAGGTGGGCGAGACCGAAGCTGCGCACGCCCGGGGTGTCGACCACCCAGCCGGTGGACCCCCGATCGTCGACCCCGCGGCCCCCGCTCCCGCTGACGGGACCGCCGCCGCGCGCGGCGCTGAGGCGCAGGGCGACCGCCGAGGACGACGTGTGGCGCCCCTGCCCGGTGCTCGCGTTGACCACGCCCGTCGCGCGGTGCGCGGTCGGCACCAGGGCGTTGACGAGGGTCGACTTGCCCACGCCCGACGGCCCCACGAGCACGCTCTCGCGCTCGTCCAGCCACGCCAGCACGGCGTCCAGCCCGTCCACCGCGGTCCCGCCCGCCGCGTCGGTGGTGCGGGCGAGGACGAGCACGGGGACGTCGAGGCCCCGGTAGGCCTCGAGGACGGGCCCGGGATCGCCCAGGTCCGCCTTGGTCAGCGCGATCGCGGCGCCCATCCCCGCGTCGAAGGCCGCAGCGAGGCAGCGGTCGACCATGCGCAGGTTCGGCTCGGGATCGGCGACGGAGGAGACCACGAGCAGCTGGTCGGCGTTGGCGACGATCACCCGCTCGACCGGGTCGGTGTCGTCGGCGGTGCGGCGCAGCACGGCGGTGCGGGGCCGCACCCGCACCACGCGGGCCAGGGTGTCGACGGTGCCCGAGACGTCGCCCACGACGTCCACGCGGTCGCCCACGGCCACCGCCCCGATCCCGCTGCGCGCCATCTCCCGGGCGCGCATGGCCGTGACCGTGCGTTCGTCACCGTCCTCGTCGACGAGGACGGTGAAGCGGCCGCGATCGATGGTCAGCACGCGGGCCGCGACGGCGTCGTCGTGGCGGGGACGCTCCGTGGTCCGCGGGCGGGTGCCCCGCGGGTTGGGCCGTCCGCCGGGCTCCTTGCCGTCCCAGCCCCTGACCCTCACCGGCCGCTACCGGTGCTCAGGTCCGCTCCAGCATGGAGGCCCACGCACCGGGGAAGTCCGGCATCGTCTTCGAGGTGGTGGCGACGTCCTCCACGACCACGCCGGGCACGCGCAGGCCCAGCACGGCCGCCGCGGTGGCCATGCGGTGGTCGGCATAGGTCGAGATCCGGCCGCCGCGCAGGGGCCGCGGGGTGATGCGCAGCCCGTCGGCGGTCTCGGAGGCCTCCCCGCCCAGGGCGTTGATCTCGCGGACCAGGGCGGCGAGGCGGTCGGTCTCGTGGCCGCGGAGGTGACCGATGCCGTGGAGGTGGCTGCTGGAGCCCGCGAGGGCGGCCAGCGATGCCAGCACGGGGGTCAGCTCACCGACGTCGGAGAGGTCAGCGTCGATCCCGTGGAGCTCTCCGGAGGACGTGACGGTCAGGCCGCCGCGCCCGAGGTCGACGTCGGCGCCCATCGCGTCCAGCAGGTCCCGCAGGGCGTCACCGGCCTGCGTGGTGCGCTCCGGCCAGCCCGGCACGCGCACCCGTCCGCCCTCGGGCGCGAGGGCCGCAGCGGCCAGGAAGGGGGCCGCGTTGGACAGGTCCGGCTCGATGTCGACGTCCAACGGCGAGAAGGGCCCTGGACGCACGGTCCACGAGCCGGGACCCTTCTCCACGTCCACGCCGGCGTCGGAGAGCACCGAGCACGTCATGGCGACGTGCGGCGCCGAGGGCATCGGGCCGTCGAGGGTGAGGGAGAGCCCGTCGCGCATCGTCGCACCGCTGAGGAGCAGGGCGGAGACGAACTGGCTGGACGCGCTGGCGTCGAGGGTGACGGAGCCGCCGTCGAGGCCGCCCCCGCCCTCGACGGTGAAGGGCACCGCGGCCCCCTCCGCGCGGGTGACGCCGGCGCCGAGGCTCACGAGGGCGTCCAGGAGCGGCGCGAGGGGGCGGACGCGCGCGCCCGCGTCTCCCTCGAAGGTGGTCGCGCCGAGAGCGAGCCCCGCGAGCGGGGGGACGAAGCGCAGCACCGTGCCGGCCAGGCCGCAGTCCACCGTGCCGCCGGCGCGCCACGGACCCGGAGCGACGTGCCACGAGCCGTCGTCGCCGTCCTCGATGACGGCGCCGAGCGCCTGCAGGGCCCCGACCATGAGGTGGGTGTCCCGCGAGCGCAGGGGCGAGCGGAGGATGGAAGGTCCCTCAGCGAGGGCTGCGAGGACCAGGTACCGGTTGGTGAGGGACTTCGACCCCGGGAGCACGACGACGGCGTCGAAGGGTGCGCGCGGGTCGAGGGTGGGTGCGGGCCATCCGTCCAGGGTGCTGCTCACGGGGCGACCCTAGGCCGCGACACCGACGACCCTGACGACCCTGGCGCGAGACCCTCCGCGGGCCAACGACGGCACGGACGCGGGGGGGGGCCCCCCCCGGGGGGGGGGGCGGGGCCGGGGGGGGGGGGGGGGGGGGGCCGGCGCCGGCGGCGCG
>JBBSRD010000074.1:0-10719 GCA_038243415.1 Actinomycetales bacterium
CGAGGTGGAGCACGTGCTCGCCACCCAGTCCCTGCCGCTCGTGCCCTTCAAGACGATGGCCATCACCGTGCTCGGCGACCTGCCCGACGGCTCGACCGCGAAGGACATCATCCTCGCCGTCATCGCCAAGATCGGGACCGGTGGCGGCCAGGGCTACGTCCTGGAGTACCGCGGCCCGGCCATCGAGCAGCTCTCGATGGAGGGGCGGATGACCATCTGCAACATGTCCATCGAGGCCGGCGCGCGCGCCGGGATGATCGCGCCGGACCAGACCACCTTCGACTACCTGCAGGGACGCCCCCACGCCCCGACCGGCGCCGGCTGGGACGCCGCCGTGGCCGACTGGAGCGAGCTGCGCACCGACGACGACGCGGTCTTCGACGCCGAGGTGGTGCTCGACGCCGCCGACGTCGAGCCCTTCGTCACGTGGGGCACCAACCCCGGCCAGGGGCTGCCGCTGTCCGCGTCGGTGCCCGACCCCGCCGACATGGCCGACGCCGGTGACCGCGCCACCGCCGAGCGGGCGCTGGAGTACATGGCGCTCACCCCGGGCACCCCGATGCGCGACATCCCCGTGGACACCGTCTTCCTCGGGTCCTGCACCAACGGGCGCATCGAGGACCTGCGGGCCGCTGCCGCGATCGTCGAGGGGCGCAAGAAGGCCGACACCCTGCGCGTCCTCGTCGTCCCCGGCTCGGTGCGGGTCTCCCTGCAGGCGGAGGCCGAGGGGCTCGACACGATCTTCAAGGACTTCGGCGCCGAGTGGCGGGGTGCGGGCTGCTCCATGTGCCTGGGCATGAACCCCGACCAGCTGGCCCCGGGGGAGCGCGCGGCCTCGACGAGCAACCGCAACTTCGAGGGCCGCCAGGGCAAGGGCGGTCGCACCCACCTGGTCTCGCCGCTGGTCGCCGCCGCCACCGCGGTGCTCGGCACCCTGGCCTCGCCGGCCGACCTGCCCGAGGTCGCTGCCGGGCCCGTCGGCGCCTGAAGCGCCGACCCCCACCGACGAGAGCAGGAGCCACCACCATGGACGCGTTCACCACCCACACCGGCGTCGGCGTGCCGCTGCGCCGCAGCAACGTCGACACCGACCAGATCATCCCCGCCGTGTACCTCAAGCGGGTCTCGCGCACCGGCTTCGAGGACGGGCTGTTCTCCGCGTGGAGGAAGGACCCGGAGTTCATCCTCAACCAGGACGCCTTCCGCGCCGGCTCCGTGCTGGTCGCGGGCCCGGACTTCGGCACCGGCTCCTCCCGCGAGCACGCGGTGTGGGCGCTGAAGGACTACGGCTTCCGCGTGGTGCTGTCCTCGCGCTTCGCCGACATCTTCCGCGGCAACTCCGGCAAGCAGGGCCTGGTCGCCGGCCAGCTGTCCGTCGAGGACGTCGAGATGCTGTGGAAGCTCATCGAGGCCGACCCGGGCGTGGAGGTCGCCGTCGACCTGGAGGCGTGCAGCGTCACCTGCGGGACGTTCACCACCACGTTCGCGATCGACGACTACACCCGCTGGCGCTTCCTGGAGGGCCTCGACGACATCGGCCTGACGATGCGCTCCGTCGACGGCATCACCGCCTTCGAGAAGGAGCGTCCGGCCCACAAGCCGACCACGCTGCCCGCCCTGACCTGAGCGTGACCGCGCCGGGAGCAGGGGCGGCGGGCGCCGGCAGCCAGAGCGGATCGAACAGCCTGGGTGCCGCGTTCGACGGCGACCGCTACGCCGGGGCAACGTCTCACCACCGCGCCCGCGACGCCGAGACGCTGGACGGGCTGGACCTGGTGCCGGGGGCGTCCGTGCTCGACGTCGGGTGCGGCGTCGGCGACCTCACCCCCGCCCTGTGGGAGGTGGTGGCGTCCCGCGGCGCGGTCACCGGTCTCGACGTCTCCTCGTCGGTCCTGGCGTGTGCCGCCGCTGCTGCGGGCGAGCGCCCGGGCCTGTCCTGGGTGAACGCTCCGGCCCAGGAGGTGGCGAGCGTCGTCGGGCCCGCCAGCCAGGACGCCGTGGTCTCGGTGGCGGCCCTGCACTGGGTGCCCGGAGGCGACCAGCAGCGGGTGCTCGACGGGATGGCCGGGGAGCTGCGCCCGGGAGGGCGGCTCCGCGTCGACATGGGCGGCGCCGGCCAGCTGGCCGAGGTGTTCGCCACCCTCGACGAGGTCAGCGCCGCCCACGAGGTCAGCGCCGCCCACGGGGGCGGCCCGTGCCCGCTGTTCGTCCCTGGCGCCGAGGACTACCGCGCCATGGTCGAGGCCGCGGGGCTGGCCGTGGAGCGGGGCGCGCTGGTCTCCCAGCGCCGCGACCTCGGCGACGCCGACGGCGTGGACGTCCGGCTGGTCAGCCAGGTGCTGCCGGCCTACCGCGCCAGCACCGCCGACGACGCGTGGGACGCCTTCGCCGCGCAGGCCCGCACCCGCGTCCAGGCGGTCATGCCGGACCACGTCGCGGCCTACGTGCGCCTGCAGCTCGGAGCGCGCCGACCCGGCTGACGCCACCAGCACCGGTGACGGGCTGCTGCGGCGTCAGCCGCTGGCCGGCCCGCCGCGCCGGTGCGCCCTGAGGGCGAGGACGCCGAGCACCATCGCCGCGGCGGACGTGCCCACGAGGCTCGCCGCCAGCACCGTCGTGCCCGAGGACGCCCCGCGGCTGGCGAGCGCCGCCACCAGGCCCCCCAGGCCGAACTGGGCGGCCCCCAGGAGCGCGGACGCGGCGCCGGCGCGCCGGGCCTGACCGTCCATGGCCAGGGCGGTCAGCGGCGCGGCGGTCAGGCCCATGCCGAGGGAGAGCAGCGCGAAGCCCGCGACCACGGGGGGCAGCCCCCAGCCCGTGGGCCCGCTGGCCGCCACCGCGAGCGACCCGCCCAGCAGCACCGCCAGCCCGGCCGCCAGCGGCACGCTGTCGCCGAGGCGCGAGCCGACCAGCAGCGCGACGGCGTTGGCCGCGAAGACCCCGCTGAAGGCCTGCGCGGAGAGCCCGTAGACGTCCTGGAGCACGAACGGCGAGGCCGTGATGTAGGCGAGCAGCGTGGCGAACGCCATCGCGCTGGCCAGGGTGAGGCCCATGAAGGTCCGGTCCCGCAGCAGCACGGCGTAGGACCGGCCGGCCGCGCGCAAGCCCCCGGGCCGGCGGTCAGCGGGCGCCAGGGACTCGGGCACGGCCACCACGGAGACGACCAGCAGCGCGGCGCCGATGAGCGCGAGCGCGACGAACGAGCCGCGCCACGACGTGACGCGCAGCAGCTGGCCCCCGAGGAGCGGCGCGAGGATCGGGGCGAGGGCGTTGATCGCGAGCAGCAGCGCGTACAGCCGGGCGAGCTCTCGGCCCGAGCGCAGGTCCCTGGCGATCGCCCGCGACAGCACGATCCCCGCCGAGCCTGCGAGGGCCTGCAGGAAGCGCAGCGCCACCAGCGCCGCCACGGAGGGGGCCAGGGCGCACGCCAGCGAGCACACCGTGAAGACGCTGACGCCGACCAGCAGCAGGGGGCGGCGGCCGTAGCGGTCGGAGAGGGGGCCGACGACCAGCTGCCCGACCCCGAGCCCGACGAGGCACGCCGTCACCGTCAGCGCGACGGCGCCCGCGCCCGCGCCCAGCTCGAGGCCGACGGCGGGGAGCGCGGGGAGGTAGACGTCGATCGACAGCGGCGCGAAGGAGGCGATCAGCCCCAGCGCGACGACCAGGCGTCGCGGCACGCCGCCGGTCGGGGACGTCGTGGGCGGCACGCGCGCAGTGAAGCAGCAGGTGCCCCGGAGCACGATCCAGGACCGCTCCGGGCCGACCGGTCGGTCGCTGCCGCGCCGGCTCCTGGGGCGTCAGGGCGCCCGGCCAGCGCCTCCCGGCCGCTGCGGGGAGCGGCGGCCGCTGAACGCTCGCAACGGCCACGGCGTGAAGGTCACCCTGCGGGTCGGGCGTGGTACAAACGTGTCCTTGCCGCGGGGACGCCCCCGTCAGCGACGCAGCGGCGCCCCGAGGGCGCCGGATCCACGCCTGTCAGGAGAGCCCAGAGCACATGACCACCCTCCACGTGACCGGCGGCACCCCCCTCGAGGGCGAGGTGCGCGTGCGCGGCGCCAAGAACTTCGTCTCCAAGGCGATGGTCGCTTCCCTGCTGGGGGAGACCACCTCCACCCTGCGCGACGTCCCCGACATCTCCGACGTGCAGATCGTGCGCGGGCTGCTCGAGCTCCACGGCGTGCGCGTGGAGAACGGCACCGACGGCGAGCTGCGGATGGACCCCTCCCACGTGGAGACCGCCCGCGTGGCCGACATCGACGCCCACGCGGGTGCCTCACGCATCCCCGTGCTGCTGTGCGGACCGCTGGTCCACCGCCTCGGGCGCGCCTTCATCCCCGACCTCGGGGGCTGCCGGATAGGCGACCGGCCCATCAACTACCACCTCGACGTGCTGCGCCAGTTCGGCGCCACGGTGGAGAAGCTGCCGTCGGGCATCGAGATCTCCGCGGTCCGGCGCCTGCGCGGCACCAAGCTGGACCTGCCGTACCCGAGCGTCGGCACGACGGAGCAGGTGCTGCTGACGGCGGTGCGCGCGGAGGGCATCACCGAGCTGCGCGGCGCGGCGGTGGAGCCGGAGATCCTCGACCTCATCGCCGTCCTGCAGAAGATGGGCGCGATCATCAGCGTCGACACCGACCGGGTGATCCGCATCGAGGGCGTGGAGACGCTCGCCGGGTACGAGCACCGGGCCCTCCCCGACCGCATCGAGGCGGCGTCGTGGGGAGCCGCTGCGCTGGCGACCGGCGGCGACGTCTACGTGCGCGGGGCCAAGCAGGAAGACATGATGACCTTCCTCAACGTCTACCGGAAGATCGGCGGCGCCTTCGACATCGACGACGAGGGCATCCGCTTCTTCCACCCCGGTCTGCCGCTGCGCTCCATCGCCCTGGAGACCGACGTGCACCCCGGTTTCATGACGGACTGGCAGCAGCCCATCGTCGTGGCCCTCACCCAGGCCGAGGGGCTCTCGATCGTCCACGAGACGGTCTACGAGAACCGCCTGGGCTTCACCGCGGCGCTGCGCCGCATGGGGGCGACCATCCAGACCTACCGCGAGTGCCTCGGCTCGACGCCGTGCCGCTTCGGCGCCATGGACTTCCGCCACTCCGCGGCCATCTCCGGGCCCACGCCGCTGCGCGCCGCCGAGATCGAGGTCCCGGACCTGCGGGGGGGCTTCAGCCACCTCATCGCCGCCCTGGCTGCCACCGGCACGTCCGTGGTCCACGGGGTCGAGCTCATCGACCGCGGCTACGAGCACTTCGGCGAGAAGCTCGCGGGGCTCGGCGCCAAGGTCGAGCGCGAGGAGCCCGTCAGCGTCTGACCTCAGGGGCGACGGGCCGCGAGCACCGCGGCGGTCCGCCGGCCCACCCCGAGAGCCTCGGCCTCGGCGAGGTCGGCGGGGACGTCCACGTCGCGGCGCAGGCGGGGCGACGACAGCTCGAGGTGGACCGCGCCGCGGTCCCGGTGCGCGCGCGCAGAACCCTCACCGAAGGCCGTCGTCAACAGGGTGCCCGGCGCCATCGTGAGGAGGACGGTGCCCGTCCCCGACGCGTCGGGGACCACGGCCGCCGGGTGACCCCTCGCTGCGTCCAGGGCCGCGCCGAGGTCGCCCGGGCGCAGCGCCGGGAGGTCGGCCAGGAGCACCGCCCGCGCCGCGGCCTCACCGGCCTCGGCCAGGCCCGCTGCCACCGCCGCGTCGAGCCCGCCCCCCGGGTCCTCCAGCACGCGCAGCCGTCGGCCGCTCCCTGCTCCCGTGCCGGGTCCCGCGCCCCCGACGGCCTCCTGCGCCAGCACGGCGCCGTCGCGCACCGCCGGGTCGGAGGTGACCACCACCACGGCGCCCACCAGCGCGGCGGAGCAGCCGAGCACCGCGTCGAGGCAGTCCAGCGCCATCGCCAGCGCCAGGCCCCCCGCGCCGCCTGCGCCGAGCCGGCTCTTCGCCAGGTGGCCGCCCTTGACCGGGAGCACCACGGTCCATGCGGCGCCGGGTGGAGCGAGGCCTTCCATGGCGCGATGGTGGCAGCCGCTAGCCTCGCGCCTCGTGGGGGGAGCCGTTACCGACCAGCAGCAGTTCGCGCCGACGTGGACGGTCCGGGGTGCGAGCCCGGGGCCGGCCACGGTCTTCGCGTGGCTGCTCATCGTCGTCCGCGTGCCCTTCGCCCTCCTGACCCGCTCGCGGTGGTCCGGGCTGGACCACCTGCCGGCGCACGGCGGCGTCGTCGTGGCCTCGAACCACGTCTCCTGGGCGGACCCCGTGACGCTCGCGCGCTTCCTGCTCCTCGCCGGACGGACGCCGTCGGTCCTCGGCAAGGACTCGCTCTTCCGCGTCCCGGGGCTCGGCGCGGTGCTGCGCGCCACCGGCCAGGTCCCCGTCCAGCGCGGCAGGGCGGACGCCCGCGAGGCGTACTCCTCCGCCCTCGAGCGGCTGCACGACGGCGGGTGCGTGGTCATGTACACCGACGGCACGCTCACCAAGGACCCGGAGCAGTGGCCGATGGTGGGCAAGTCCGGGTCGGTGCGCCTCGCCCTGGAGACCGGCTCGCCGCTCGTCCCGGTGGTGCAGTGGGGCGTCCAGCGACTGCTGCCGCGCCAGGGCAGGCCCCGGCTCTTCCCCAGGACCCGGCTGCAGGTGGTGGTCGGCCCACCCGTCGACCTCAGCGCGTGGAGCGGTGTCCCCCTGACCGCTGCGGTGCTCCGCGAGGCCACGGCAGCCGTCGTCGACACCCTCGTGGCGCTCCTGGAGGACGTCCGCGGACAGAGCGCCCCGCCCCGGTGGGACCTGCGCGAGAAGCGACGGATCGAGGTCTCGGCATGAGCATCACCGTGGTCGGTGCCGGAAGCTGGGGAACGACGTTCGCGCAGGTGCTCGCCGACGCCGGCGCTCCCGAGGTGGTCGTCTGGGCCCGCCGCCCCGAGGTCGCGGCCCGGATCACCGTCGAGCACGCCAACCCTTACCTGCCCGGTGTCCGGCTCCCGGACGCGGTGGTGGGCAGCGACGACCTGGACGCCGCCCTGCTCGGGGCGTCCATGGTGGTGCTGGCGGTCCCCGTCCAGAAGGTGCGCGCCGTGCTGGCCGCCCACGCCGGCTCGTTCCCGGCCGGAGCCCCCGTCGTGAGCCTCCTCAAGGGCCTCGAGGCGGGCACCCACCTGCGGGTCTCGCAGATCATCGAGGCCGAGCTGCCCGGCTCACCCGTCGCGGTGGTCTCCGGGCCGAACCTCGCCAAGGAGATCGCCGCGCGCCTCCCCTGCGGCTCCGTGGTCGCCGCCCACGACGCCTCGGTGGCGCACGAGGTCGCCCACGCCTGCTCCACGGGCTACTTCCGCCCGTTCACCACCGCCGACGTCCTCGGCGTGGAGATCTCCGGCGCGGTGAAGAACCTCCTCGCCGTCGCCGTCGGCATGGCCGAGGGACTGGGCCTGGGCGACAACGCGAAAGCCTCGGTGGTCGCCCGCGGGCTCGTGGAGACCTCGCGCCTCGTGGTCGCCCTGGGCGGGTCCGCCGCGACGGTCGCCGGGCTGGCGGGCGCCGGCGACGCGGTCGCGACGTGCTCCTCGACGCTCTCGCGCAACCATCGCCTCGGCACGGGCCTCGCCGCGGGGCTGTCGCTGGACGAGGTCCTGGACGGCCTGGGCGGCACCGCCGAGGCGGTCGCCACGTCGACGTCGGTCAGCGAGCTCGCCTCGAGCCTGGGGGTGCCGATGGCCGTGGTCTCCCGGGTGGACGCGGTGCTGCACCACGGCATGGCGCCGCGCCTGGCCGCCGAGCACCTGCTGTCACAGCCCGTGGCGCCCGAAGGGTTCTGAGCGACCGGACGGGCACGCTCCGGGGCGTCGTCGAAGATCGACGTGCGCCCTCGCGGGAGCGGTCCTACCTTCCTCGCAGCGATACCGGCGCCGTTGCCGGATCGACGACACCGACCGCGTGGGGGGACCACATGGCGAGCACCGGCGCCGCGTACCAGAAGCAGGACGACGGGACGGTCCGCAGCACCATCCCCGCCCGGATCGACCGCCTCCGATGGTCGCCGTGGCACACCCGGATGTGCATGGCTCTGGGGACCGCGTGGATCCTCGACGGCCTGGAGATCACCGTCGCCGGCTCCATCGGCCCGATCCTCCAGAGCAAGGAGACGCTGGGGCTGACGGCGGCCCAGGTGGGCCTCATCGCGTCGGTCTACCTCGCCGGGCAGGTGATCGGGGCGCTGGGCTTCGGGCGCATCTCCGACAAGCTGGGCCGCCAGAAGCTGTTCCTCATCACCCTCGGGGTCTACCTGGGGGGGAACGCCCTCACCGCGCTGACGTGGGACGGCGGCCCCACCGGTCTGGTCTTCCTGTACCTGACCCGCTTCATCGCCGGCGCCGGGATCGGCGGGGAGTACGCCGCCATCAACTCCGCGATCGACGAGATGATGCCGGCGAGGTACCGCGGCCGCGTTGACATCGCCATCAACGGCACCTACTGGGCCGGCGCCATCATCGGCGTGCTCGGGACGTACTTCCTGCTCAACGAGATGCCCATCAACATCGGGTGGCGCGTCGGCTTCCTCCTCGGTCCCGTCCTCGGCGTGGCGGTGTGGGTCCTGCGCAAGCACCTGCCGGAGAGCCCGCGATGGGCGCTGATGAACGGTCACCCGGACCTGGCCGAGAAGTCCATCGAGAGCATCGAGCACCACGTCGAGAGCTCCGGGCAGGAGCTCGCGCCGGTCTCCGACGACGACGCCATCACCGTCCGTCCCTCGCCCGACGCCGGCTTCGTCGCCCTGGGGCGCGCGCTGTTCAAGACCTATCCCAAGCGGGCCACCCTGGCCGCGACGCTGATGATCACGCAGTCGTTCCTCTACAACTCGATCTTCTTCACGTACACGCTCGTGCTCAGCACGTTCTACGGGGTCGACGAGAAGGTCGTCCCGCTCTACCTCGTCGGTTTCGCGGCTGGAAACCTCATCGGCCCGCTCGTGCTGGGGCCGCTCTTCGACTCCTGGGGCCGGAAGATCATGATCTCGGGGACCTACCTCATCTCCGGGGTGCTGCTCGCGATCAGCGCGGTCCTCTTCGACCAGGGCGCGCTGACCGCCACCACCCAGACGATCGCGTGGGGGATCATCTTCTTCTTCGCCTCCGCCGGGGCCTCGGCGGGATACCTCACCGCCTCCGAGCTGTTCCCCATGGAGGTGCGCGCCAAGGCCATCGCGGTGTTCTTCGCCATCGCGCAGGCCTTCGGGGCGACCGGCCCGGTGATCTTCGGCTCGCTCATCGGCGACGGCTCGGACCCGACGAAGCTGTTCATCGGCTACCTCGTCGGCGCCGCCGTCATGCTCATCGGTGGGGTGACGGCCATCTTCCTCGCCGTCCCCGCGGAGGGGAAGTCCCTGGAGGAGGTCACCAAGCCGCTGTCGATGGTGTGAGCCGTCACCTCTGCGAGGCGTCCAGCGCCTCGCAGAGGTCGGCCCAGAGGTCCTCGACGTCCTCGATGCCCACGGAGAGCCGCACGAGGCCCACCGGCACCGTGATGGGCTCTGCGGGCTGGCGGCGGCGGCGCTCCAGCAGCGACTCCACGCCGCCCAGCGAGGTCGCCGGGGTCCACAGCCCGGTGCCGCCCTGCACGGCGTCGGCCGCCGAGGCACCGCCGCGGACCTCGATCGAGACGATCGCCCCGAAGCCGTCCATCTGGGCCGCGGCCCGAGCGTGGCCAGGGTCGTCGGGCAGCCCCGGGTAGCGCACCCGGCTCACCGCGGGGTGCTCGGCCAGGCGCGCCGCGAGGACCCCGGCGGAGGTCTGCGAGCGCTCCAGGCGCAGCGCGAGGGTGCGCAGCCCGCGCAGCGCCAGCCACGCCTCGAAGGGCCCGGGCACCGCGCCGCGCAGGGTGCGCTCGCGCAGGAGGCGCTCCGCGAGCTCCTCGTCCTCGGTGATCGCGGCTCCCATCACGACGTCGGAGTGTCCGGCGAGGAACTTCGTCACGGAGTGGACTACCACGTCGGCGCCCAGGGCGAGCGGGCGCTGCAGCAGGGGGGTGGCGAAGGTGTTGTCGACCACGGTGAGCACCCCGCGGGCGCGGGCCGCCTCGCAGAGCACGCCGATCTCGGCGACGTCCAGCAGCGGGTTCGTCGGTGACTCGAGCCACAGCGTCGCCGCCGGGCCGTCGCGGCCGTCCAGCGCGTCGACCACGGCGTCCGTGTCGGCCAGAGGGACCCGGCGCAGCGCGATCCGCCCCGAGGCGGCCAGGTGCTCCGCGAGGGACAGCGTGGTGTTGTAGGCCCCGTCGGGCACCACGACCACCCCGCCGGGCGGCGTGAGCTCCAGCGCCGCGGAGACCGCCGCCATCCCCGAGGCGAAGGACAGCGCCGTCCCGCCCTCCAGCAGGCCGAGAGCCTCCTCGAGGGCCTCCCAGGTGCGGTTGCCGAAGCGGGCGTACCCGCGCGCCCCCGCCTCGGTGGAGGCCACGTAGGTGGAGCTGAGCGAGATCGACGGGCCCACCTCGGCGTCGGGCACGCGGTCCGGGCGGCCGGCGGCGACCACCTGCGTCGAGCGGTTCCAGCGGGTCGACGGGTCGGAGGCGTTCACCGCGCCAGGATAGGGCGGTCCCGCTGAGCGCACCTGAGCCCACCGCGCCGCGGCGGGTAGCGTCGCGGCCGTGCACGAGCAGACGCGCAAGCCCCGGGTGGCCGTCCTGTTCGGCGGGAGGTCGGGGGAGCACGGCATCTCCTGCGTGACCGCCGC
>JBBSRD010000075.1:0-10718 GCA_038243415.1 Actinomycetales bacterium
CCGGCGTCCTTCGCGTCAGCGGCAGCAGCGGCGCCACCGTTGAGGGCGACGGCGTTGGCGAGCGTGCCGCCGAACCAGGCGGCGAGACCGAGGTCGTGGATGCTGCGGGAGAAGGTGGCGCGTGCCATGAGAGTGCTCCGTTTCGTCGGGGGCTGCCAAGGGTCTGGCCCTGCCGCCATCGTGGCCCCTCGCGGCATCGATCACCAATCGGGGCGCCGGTCCGGCGGGTCCGCCCGCGCGGGTGGTCGCCCGGACGCCTCACGTCGTACCCTGCGCGCGTGACGAGCGACAGCAGCACCAAGGCGGCGACGGCCCCGCACCCGGACGACGACCGGAAGCCCCAGAAGCCCACCGACGTGAAGAAGCCGTCGTGGAAGTACGTCCTGGGCAAGACGTTCCGCGAGTTCACGAACGACCAGTGCACCGACCTCGCGGCGTCGCTGACGTACTTCATGGTGCTGGCGATCTTCCCGGCGATCATCGCCTTGATCTCGCTCCTGAGCGTGGTCGGCGAGGCCGAGTCGACGACCACGGCGGTCCTCGACATCATCCGCAACCTGGGCGGTGGCCAGGTCGCCGACCTCATCGAGGAACCGGTCCAGACGCTCGCAGAGAACCCCAACGGCGGCGTCGCCCTGGTGCTGGGCCTCGCCACGGCGCTGTTCTCCGCCTCGGGCTACGTCAACGCGTTCTCGCGGGCCATGAACCGGGTCTACGAGATCGACGAGGGCCGCCCGGTCTGGAAGCTGCGCCCGGCGATGATCCTCATCACGCTGGTCATGCTGCTGCTCGTCGCTCTCGGGCTGCTGATCATCGTGCTCTCCGGGCCGGTCGCCAAGGAGCTCGGCAACATCGTCGGGCTGGGCAGCACCGCGCTGACGGTGTGGTCCATCGCCAAGTGGCCCGTCCTCGCAGGGATCATCGTCCTCGTGGTGGCGGTGCTGTACTACTTCACCCCCAACGTGAAGCAGCCGAAGTTCCGGTGGATGTCGATGGGCTCACTGGTGGCCATCGTCATCTGGCTCGTCGCTTCGGTGGCGTTCTTCTTCTACGTCTCGAACTTCGCCGACTACGGCGCCTACGGGGCCATGGCCGGGGTGGTCATCGCGCTGCTCTGGCTGTGGATCACCAACAACGCCCTGCTGTTCGGCGCCGAGGTCGACGCCGAGGTCGAGCGCGGCCGCGAGCTTCAGGCCGGGCTCGCCGCGGAGGAGTCCATCCAGCTGCCCCCGCGCGACACCGCGCAGTCCGACAAGAAGGCCGTCAAGGAGGCCGAGGACGTCGAGAAGGCCCGTGCGCTGCGCATCAGCGGCGGGGAGACCCGCTCCACCGACGAGGCGCGCGCGACCACAGGCCGCCACGCGGAGGCCGACGGACACGACGACGGGGGCTCCAGCCGGTCGTCCTGACCACCGGCTGGACCCCGCAGCGACAACCCCGGGCTCAGCGGTCCCGGACGTCGATGACGTCCTCGTCGCGGGGGCGCGCCACCTCGACCACGGCGTAGACGCCGTCCTCGGGCAGGTGCACGGTCGTCCCGGACAGGGGCAGCCCCGCCTGCTCCACCAGGGAGACCAGGCCCTCCACGGAGCGCGGGTGGATGGCTGGCCAGCCGACGCCGCGCTGGTTCATGGCGAGCTGGGGCCGGTCGTCGAGCATGTTCGCGACGATGAGCACCCCGCCCGGTTCGAGGAGCCGGTAGGCGTGGCGCAGCAGCTTGACGCACGCCGCGGAGGAGAAGTACTCGAAGATCCCCAGCGCGTCGACCACGGTGGCGCTGCCGGCCCCGATCTCGTCGACGAGGGTGTCGCGGGCGATGATCGTCCGCACCAGGTCGCGCCGGGACACGGTGACGTCGCGACCCTCCACCAGCCCCTGCTCGTCGGCGAGGAGGCGGGCGAAACCGAGGGCGTCCTCGTCGAGGTCCACCAGGTGCAGGTGGGGGGTGAGGGTCGCGGCGGCCGCGGCGTCGAGGACCGGGACCGCTGCGCCGCAGGCCAGGGACACCCACGTGGGACGGTCACCGTCGGCGCGCCGGGCGTCCGCCTCGTGGCGGGTGACGATCGCCCGCATGACGGCGGCCCTGGTGCGGATGCCGATCGCGTCGAGCGAGCAGACGAAGGCGTCGCGCGCCAGGGTGTCGAGCGGCGCGCCCGAGGGCAGCCGTGCCTCGTGCGGGCGCTGCATGGGATGCAGGGCTCGAGCGGACGGGACGAGGTCTCGGCGCCACTCGGTGAGCGCTCCGCTGGAACCGTAGAGCCATCGGGAGACGTCGTTGTGCAGCGCGAGCGCGCCGTCCCGCACGGCGGGCCCGCAGAGCGAGGGTCGGTCGCGGAGGAAGTCGTCGCACTCCTCGAGGCGGCGTGACCAGCGCTCCCGGTCCGGGTGGTCGTCGCTGATGTCGGCGACAGCCACCTCCTGGACCACGACGCCGGCCCTGTACGACCGGTGGGTCGTGACGACGTCGCTGGAGGTGGAGGTCGTGCCCGTGGTGATGCTCATGGTCCCGCCGGTCGCTCGCCCGTGGGGCGCCGACCGGCGACCCTCGTCGATCCTCGGCAGCCGCCGGGCTCAACTGGGGCAGGACACGCCGTACCGGACTCGATGGCGCGAATGTCATGGCGCAGGGCGAAGGCTCTCTGACTGCTGAGCGGTGATGCGCTTCTCCTGGGGGACGGTCGCGCCGTAGGGGAAGTCGCTCTCGGCGCGGCCGAACCGGTAGCCCTGTCCCTTCTGGCAGCCGTGGGCGCGCAGCCACGCCTCCTGCGCCTCGGTCTCGATCCCCTCGGCGATGACGTCGAGGTCGAGGGCGCTCGCGATGCCGAGCACCGCTTCGACGAGGGGGACCCGGGCGTCGGCTGAGGTGATGTCGGCGACGAACGACTGGTCGATCTTGAGCGCGTCGACCCCGAGGCGGCGCAGCCGGTCCATGCTGGAGTAGCCGGTCCCGAAGTCGTCGATCGCGGTCTTGACGCCCATGGCGGCGAGCCGGTGCAGGTTGTTGGCGACGTAGAGGGACTCGATGTCGTACTCGGTCTCGACGAGCTCGATGGTGAGGCGACCGGGCTCCAGGCCCGAGGCCCGCAGCGCGATCTGCACGTGGTCGGCGTAGAGCGGGTCCTGGAGCTCTCGACCGGAGGCGTTGACGGCCAGCGACAGCGGCCGGCCGTCCACGAGCGGCCACGCCGCGGCTCGCCGGCACGACTCGTGCAGCACCCAGAAGCCCATCGCGACGATCGTGCCGTCGTGCTCGGCCTCGGGCAGGAACTCCCCCGGAGGCAGGAACCCACGCTCCGGGTGGTTCCACCGCACGAGCGCCTCGGCGCCGCAGATCTGCCCGCTGCCGAGGTCCACGATGGGCTGGAAGTGCACCTCGAACTCGGCGCGGACCAGGCCGTCGCGGACCTCCCGGGCGCCGGCGCCGGCCCCGTGGTGGTGCTGGACCCGTCCGCGCCCGGCGCGCTTGGAGGCGTAGAGGGCCACGTCGGCGCGGGCCAGGAGCGTGGAGCGGGACTCCCCGGGCTCCCAGGTCGCCACACCGATCGAGCAGCTGGTGTCCCCCGGGACCGCGGCCTGGAGCTCCGCGGCGCAGGCGTTCGCCTGCTCGCGCCCGAGGCCCCGCAGCACGACGAGGAACTCGTCCCCGCCGTAGCGGACGAGGGTCGCGTCCGGCGGCAGCAGCGGCTCGAAGGAACGCGCCAGGTGGACGAGCAGCTGGTCGCCGCCGCTGCGGGATTCTGCGTCGTTGTAGGCCTTGAAGTGGTCGACGTCGACGATCATCACCACCGGTGCCCGGTCGGGCCCGGTGGCGATCATCGTGGTCAGGAACCGGTCCGCGCCCCGGCGGTTCATGAGACCGGTCAGGGCGTCCACCTCGACCTCGTCGGCGGCCCGCACCAACCACCCGATGATGAGCGAGATCATCGACAGGGTGCCCCAGAGGATCGTCTGCTCACCGAACTCGACGCCTCGGACGTTGGCGAGCACGACGGATCCCACGACCATCGCCAGGAACAGGTGGCCGGTGGCGATGACAGGCGACTGGGTGAAGAAGGCGTAGACCACCGGGAGGAGGAACACGACGCCGTACACGATCGCCGTCGACCCGCCGCCCGAACCGGTGATGGCCATGGCGATGGCGATGTTTGCGAAGAGGATGACGGCGTTGTTCAGCCACGGGCGGATCCGTGGCCACATCGGCTGGAGCACGACAGCGAGGACGATGCAGAGGACGTCGAGGGTCTGGATCATCGCCGTGTCGCGGTCGTCCGATGCGGCCGGCCAGAAGGTGGTGACCAGGACGAGCGACGCCCCGCCGGCGAGGAGCAGTCCCTTCACCACCGTCATCGCGCGGTGCGTGGAGACGGCCGGCACCCGGGTGAGGTTCTGCGTCAGCGTGGATAGCCGTCGGCCGTGCTGGGCTCTCGGGGGCGCGGTCGTCACGAGGCGACCATCGGCACGTCCGGCCCGTGACTGGAGGATCCCCGCGCGCCTGGTGCGGTGGGAGACCCCGCGGTGCTTGCTCAGGGCCGGGTGCCCGGTCCGACGGCGGCACCGCGCGGTGCTCCGGCAGCGCCCCCGGCGCCGTCCACGGGATCGATGACGGTGCCACCGTCCTCACCCGCGCCGCGCAGATCCACCACGACGTCGTGGTCCTCCGGGTGATCGTCCGCCACCTCGGCGTCCCAGCCGTCCTCGTCGTCGCCGAGCACCGTCTGCCCGTCGATCCCGCGCAGGCCGGCGGCCTCGATGGCCGCGGCGCGCTCGTCGTCGTCGTCGGTCTCGAACCCGACGACGGGCACCGAGCCGGACATGCTGGCGAGCATCTGGCGGACGCTGGCGATCTGGGCGTTGATGCTGGCGCGCCGCTGGGTGGCGGCCGCCAGCTCGCGGTCGGAGTCCGCGCGCAACCGCTCGGCGCGCTCACGGGCCTCGCCGACGAGGCGGTCCCCCTGCGCGTCCGCGTCGTCGAGCAGGCGCTGGACGTGCTCGCGGGCATCGCTGCTCTCCCGCTCCGACCGGACCCGCGCGTGGTCCGCGGCCCGCTCCACCGACTCCAGGTGGTTCTCGGCGGCCTCGGCGCGCGCGTGGACGTCCTCCTGGGCCCGCTCGCGGCGGTCGGCCAGCGTGACCTCGAACTCCGCGGCGGCCGCGGCGGCCCGGGCCCGGTGGTCCTCCCACATCGCCTCGGCCTCCTCGCGGCGGGCACCGGCCTCGCGGTGGGCGGCCTCGACCCTCTCGTCGGCCTCGGCGCGGGCGGCGGTGACCGTCCGCTCGGCCTCGACGCGGGCGTCGCCGCGCACCGTCGCGTCGTAGCGGTCCGCCTCGGCGCGGCGGGCCCGGGCGCCGGACTCTGCCTGGGCGCGGACCGCGGAGCTCTCGTGGCGGGCGCGGGCGACCATCTCGTCGGACTCCTCCTCGGCGAGGGTGAGGATCCGCCCGACCCGCACGCCCAGCTCGTGGAACGCCGACGGTGGCGGTGCCGGTGGCTCGGGGAGGGAAACCTCCGGGTCCGGGCGCCCCGCGAGCTCGTCGCGGAGCAGCTCCACCTCCTGGCGCAGCCGTGACGCCTCGTCGCGGCGACCGCGCACCTCGGCGATCAGCTCGGCGGTGCGCTGGTCCACCTGCGCGGGCTCGTACCCCCTGAGCACGGTCCGAAAGGCCGGCGTGCTGCTCATCGGTGGTCCTCCTCGATCACGGTGACGCGGTCCGCCAGCGCACCAGTGTGGACCAAGAGTGGCCTCCTGGGAGGGTTGATCAGGCCAGCGGCCCCCGACGGGCGCCGCTCAGCGCACCTCGAGGCGGTCGCCGGACCGCTCGGTGGCCTCCGCCCGGCGCAGGTTCACCACCACGCCGTCGAGCCGCTCGGCCTCGGCGGCGATCTTCTCGCGCCGGGCCGCGATGGCGGCGGTCTCGGCCTTGGCCTCCGCGAGCATCGCCCGTGCCGCCTCCCGCACCCGGTTGGCCTCGGCGCGCGCGTCGACCACCAGGGCCACCGCCTCGGTGCGGGCGGCGCGCCGGCTCTCCTGGGCGGCCAGCTGGGCCTGCCCGACCTCGGCGGCCACGGAGGCGCGCAGCGAGCGGGCCCCCTCCTCGGCCTGCTCCAGGCGACGGTTCGCCCGCTCGCCGTGGGCCTGGGCGCTGGCCCGCGCGGACTCCTCGAGGTCGTCGGCCTGCGCGGCGGCCGCGGCGGCGGCCTCCTCGGCCTCCTCCTGGAGGGCACCGGCCTCGGCTCGGGCCTGGTCCAGCATCGCGGCGCAGTCGCGGCGCACGTCCTCCAGCTGGCTGCGGACCCGGTCCGTGGCGGCGCCGACGGCGGCGGCGAGGCGTCCGCGCACGGAGCGCACGCGCTCGGCAGCGTCCGCGTGGCCCTCGCTGCGCAGCTGCTGGGCCTGGGCGGTCGCTGCCTCGACGAGCTCGTCGACGGTGGTCCGCGCCCACGACAGCTGGTCGGCGGCGGCCGACAGCTCGGCCTCGGCCTGGCTGCGCGCGTGCTCGCGGACCCGGTGGGCGGCCGCGCTGGCCAGCTCGCGCTCGCGCACGGCCTCCTCGCGGGCCCCCGTGAGCTCGGCGGAACCGGCGCGGCGCGCGGCGGCCGCGTCGCTGGCTGCGGCGGTGGAGACCCGCTCGGCGTCGGCGTAGGCGGCCCGGGTCGCGGCGGCGGACTCCACCTCGGCCTGCTCGAGGACGTCCTGGGCGCGGGCGGCCGCGGCCTCCTGCACGCGCAGCGCCTCGGTCCGCGCCGCGGCGAGGGCGTCCCGCCCGGCCTGGCGCATCGCCCTGGCGTCCTCGTCGGCCTCGCTGCTCACTGACTCCGCCTCGGCGCGGGAGCGCTCGCGCAGGTCGTCGGCCGTCCGCGCCGCCTCGGCCCGCACCGCCTTCGCGTCCGCCTCTGCGGTCGCCGTGAGGTGCTCGGCGGCCTCCCCGGCGGCGCGCACGACGAGGGTGGCCTGGTCCGAGGCGTCGTCCAGGCTCTGGCGCGCCTCGGCGTTGGCCTCTGCGAGGACGGCGTCCACCTCGACCTGCACGGCGGCGAGCCGGCGGGTGGCCGCCTCGCGCTCGTCGCACAGCTGGTCCAGGGCGTCGGCGTGCCCGGCGATGAGGCCCTCGAGCCGGTCGGCCTCGGTGCGGAGCGCCGCGGCCTGGGTGCGGGCGCCCTCGACCTCGCGCATCACCTCGGCGGAGGCCTTGGCCCTCAGCCGTTGGACGTGCTCGGCCGCCTCGGCCCGGGCGCGCGAGGCGTCGCTGCGCGCATCGGTGAGCATCCGCTCGGCCTCGCCCTGGCTGCGCGCGAGCAGCGCGTCGCTCTCGAGCTGCGCGTCGCCTCGCAGGCGGGAGGCCTCCTGCGCCGCGGCGGTGGTCATGGCGGAGGCGAGCGCGTCCGCCTCGGCGCGGACACGGGCGGCGTGGCGCTGGGCGAGGTCGAGCAGCCCCGCCGCGGCCTCCGCCTCGGCCGGGCCGTGGTCGACGAACGGCCCGTCCTCCGCCGGCCCAGCAGGGCCGGAGGGGTCGACGGGGTGCAGGCGGGTCTCGTGGAGGTCGCCGCCGGCCATCGTCGCGTGGTCGAGCATGCGGCGATGGTCTCAGAAGAGCGACCGCCAGAGGGTCGCTGTCTGTGATGTCTAGATTGCGCTGCGTGTTCGATCGACCGGTGTCGGGACCGGCCGCTTGGCCGTGCGCCCGTCCCCCGTCGAGCGCCCTCGCAGGCGCCGGCCGACCCACGGCGCGAGGTGGACCCTGGCCCACGCCGCGTTCCCGGCCAGGGCGGCCGCCCGCGGCACGGGCTCGGGGTCCAGGGGCGTCGCCCACGCGGGCCAGGACGCCTCCTGCCCCGGCACGGGCACCTGCCCGCGCAGGGTCGCCAGGGCGAGCGCGGCGACCCGCTGGTGCCCGGCGGTGGACAGGTGCAGGCGGTCCTCCGCCCACATCCGGGTGTCGAGGAGCGGCGCGAAGGACCACAGGTCCAGGACGTGCGCGCCGTGGCGGGTCGCGGTGGCCCACAGCCGCTGGTTGTAGTCGGCCACCCTGCCGCGGGTCAGGCGCAGCACCGGCGCGACCGACGGGTCGAACCCGGTGACCAGCAGGACGTCCGTCCCCGAGTCCCTCAGGCGCCCCACCGCTTCGTCGACGAGGCGGGCGATCGCGGGCACGTCGGCGCCCGGGCGCAGGGTGTCGTTGCCCCCGAGGGTCAGGCTGACGAGGTCCGGCGCCGTCGCGAGGGCGGCGGGCACCTGCGCGTCGACCACCTGGCGGGCCAGGCGCCCGCGGACCGCGAGGTTCGCGTAGTCCAGCGGCGGCGGCTCCTCCCGCCCCTCGTCCCGGGCGGTGCGGCGCTGGTCCTCGTCCAGCAGCAGGGCCAGGCGGTCGGCCCACCCCACGTAGACCGGGTCGCCCGGGTCGGACGTGACGCCCGGGCCGGTGGGGCCTGGATCATCGGGGGCGTCGCTGAGGCCCTCGGTGAAGGAGTCCCCCAGCGCCACGTAGCGGCGCCAGGGACGGTCACGGTGCGGCGGGGTCATGCTCGTCCTCCGGGGGGTGTGGTGGTTGGACCGGGCGTCGCTGCGCCCTGGGTGCCCACCAGGGACCAGTCCATCGGCTCGGCGCCCTGGGCGGTGAGCGCGGCGTCGACGGCGCTGAAGGGCCGTGAGCCGAAGAAGCCCCGCGAGGCGCTCAGCGGGCTGGGGTGGACGCCGGTCACCACCGCCGTGCCGGCGAGGCGCGGGGCGAGGGCCTGGGCGTCCCTGCCCCACAGCACGCTCACCAGCGGGGCGCCCCTGGCCGCCAGCGCGTCGACCACCGCGTCGGTCACCACCTGCCAGCCCAGGCGGCGGTGGGAGGCGCTCTCGCGGGCCCTCACGGTCAGCACCCGGTTGAGCAGCAGGACCCCGCGGCCGACCCACGGCGAGAGGTCCGCAGAGGTGGCGCGCACGCCCCGGTCCTGCTCGAGCTCCCGCAGGAGGTTGCGCAGGGACGGGGGGAGCGGGGACGTGCCGGGCGGGGCGGAGAAGGACCAGCCGACCGCGTGCCCGGGCGTCGGGTAGGGGTCCTGGCCGACGACGAGGACGCGCACGTCCGCCAGCGGGATCGTCAGCGCTCTCAGGCGGTCCCCCGGTGCGGGGAGCACCTCGGCGCCCGACCCCTCGTCGGCGCGCACGCGTGCGAGGACGGCGTCGAGCTCGAGCGCCACCGGTTCCAGTGCGGGGAGCCAGGTGGGGTGGACGAGGGAGCGCCACCCGTCGCCGGGGACCTGCGGTGCGTCGGGCACCGCGTCCCACAGAGTGGGCTGGTCCGGGAGCGGCGCGCCTGCACCGCTTCGTCCTTCCATGCGGCTCACCGTAGGCGCCGCGTAGCGTCCACGCCCGTGGACGAGCAGCCGGGACCCCCAGCGCCCCTGGGGGACCGCGAGCTCGGGCTCCTCGCCCTGGAGCGGCGTCGTTGGCGCCACCGGGGGGCCAAGGAGCAGGCGGTGCGCGACGAGCTCGGCCTGTCCGCCGCGCGGTACCACCAGCTGCTCAACGCCCTGCTCGACGATCCCCGGGCGCTGGCCGCCGAGCCGGTCCTCGTGGCGCGGCTGCGGCGCCTGCGCGAGGAGCGGACGGCGCGGCTGCCCCCGTGAGCGCTCTCCGGGCGGCCACCGGCACCGCACGACAGCGACGCACGGTGATGATCCGGACGACTCGGACACGCCGCAGCGATTGCTCTGCTGTCACTCTCTGAGCGCCTACAGTCGCTTGCTGTGACGGATCTGCAGGAACGCGAGGCGGTCGCCGCGTCACCCCGAGCACGACGGGGAGCCCACCGTGCTGCCCGGTCGCGGCTGCTCGCCCTGCTGCCGGTGCTCGTCGTCGTCGCCGTGGTGGGGGTGGCCGCTCTCGCGGTGGTCTTCTTCACCGGGCTGGGGGGAGCGAGGGAGCAGGGCGCTCCCGTCGCTGCGCCGACGCAGGAGGCCACGACCCTGCCGGAGGTCAGCGCCCCGCCGGCGCTCGAGCCGGACGAGGACGAGGACGAGGACGCTGCAGGGGCGCCCGAGCCGTCGGGCGAGACCCCGCCCCCGCCCGCGGAGCCGGCACCGCGGGCGGGCGCCGACGCGGACCGGACCACGCCCGTCGTCGTCCTCAACTCCACGCGCACCTCCGGGCTCGCCGCCTCCGCTGCCGAGGGCCTCGAGGAGGGCGGCTGGTCCGTCGCCGAGACCGGCGACCAGCCGGGAGGGTCGGTGCCGATCACGCTCGTCCGCTACCGCGACGCCGAGCAGGAGGCCACCGCTCGCGCCGTCGCCGGGTCGCTGGGCGGGTCGCCCGCCGTGGAGCAGGACGCGAGCGCCAAGCCCGGCGTCGTCACCGTCATCACCGGTACCGACCGCCAGGGCTGACGCGGCCGCGCGGGCCCTGGCGCCAGCCCCACCGGCCTCCGGGGGGTGCCACGCCCGGCTAACCTGGCTCGGATGCTGAGCGTGCGGGGCCTGCGCAAGACCTACAGCGCCGAGGGCCGGCCCACCCTGGCGCTCGGCGGTGTCGGCCTCGACGTCGAGGACGGCGCCTTCGCGACGGTGCTCGGGCCCTCGGGGTCCGGCAAGACGACTTTGCTGCGGTGCATCGCCGGGTTCGAGGCCGCGGACGCCGGGACCATCACCCTGGCTGGCGCGGTGCTCGACGCGCCCGGCAACGCGAGCGTGCGCCCCTACGACCGCGGGATCGGCGTGGTGCCCCAGGAGGGAG